>NZ_JAJOHP010000066.1:0-26094 GCF_021109375.1 Arthrobacter sp. AK01 | reverse complement strand
CGCGCCCGCCCCCCCCCCGGTGGGGGGGGGGCCGGCGCGCGGGGGGGGGGGGGCCCCACCCGCATACAGCCGCCGGCGCCCCGGCGGGGGGGGGCCCCCCCGCCCCCCCCCCCCCCGTCGTGCGTTGCAAGGCGGGTCAGCCTCCCCACATAGCCGGGTTGAGCGGCGTCACGGTCATGCTTTCCAGCCGGGCAGTACCCCCTTCGGAGAAGACCGAAATTGCTGTGGCGCCAGCACCGGGGAAGACCTGGTCCGTGAGGGTCGTCAGGCCATCCTGTGCAAAGACCTCCACAGATGCCCTGTCGACGTAGACCCGGAGGTGGAGCCTGCCATTGATCAACTCCACCTTCGCGTCCTCGACTGAACTGAAGGCGGGATGGAAGCCTTCGTTGCCCGAGTTGGTCCGGTCGATGGAGAGCCGCTGAGAGGCCGTTGCGTAACCGATCCTTGTTGATTCGTTGGCGTTTCCGAGCACTTTCAGGCCGAACGCGGACGCGCTGCCCGGGGAGAACTCAGCATCAATCTGCACCACATCGCCTGTGATCGGAAGTGCGGTGGTTCCCTGTTGGAGGTCCTGCGCGGATGCCGTGTAGCTCGCGGCCGTGTTCTTCAACGTGTCCGCCTGTGACACCACCTGCTGCCGCAGCCTTGGTCCGGCAGGAGTCTGGGTGAGAACCACCTCCCGCGGCAGGGCCATGCTTCCGCGCCAGGTGGAGGTGGGGGTGTCCTGGCCATAATCCCAGTTGTTCATCCAGCCCAGCATGATGCGTTTGCCGTCGGGCGCATTGTTGAACGACACCGTGGCGTAGTAGTCCCTGCCCCAATCCAGCCAATCGTGCTGTTCCAGATGGGATGCCTCCGAGGAAACGAACTCATCGGCAAGGATGTGCCCCCATCCTCCGCGGTTGTTGTCGACGATCCTGATGGTGGCCTGGCTGCCCTTATAGGCGCTGACGTCCCAGGCGTTCCAGGCCAGGTGCTCGGAATTGGCTCCGGTTGCGCTCCGCACCGTCTGGCCGTTGACCACGAGGTTCACGGTGGTTTCGCTGCTGCGGACCTTGGCCGGCTCCGAACCGAGGACCATGTTGTCCAGGGTCAGGTGCCCCCACGGACCCGTTGCGTTATCCACGATCCTGATGCGTGCGATCTGCCCGTACCAAGGGGAAACGTCCCAGTTCTTCCAATTCAGGTCCCCCGAGTTGGTTCCCGTCGTGGTGCGGACCGGCACGCCGCCCACCAGCAGTTCCACTTGGAGTTGCCCGTCGGTTCGTTCTCCACCTCCCAGGAGGAAAGCAATGTTGGTGTTGGTCAGGTAGAACTCAGGGGACGTGATGGTGCCGACGTTGTTGTCCTGGTAGGGGCCGCCTTCGAAGGTATTGATTCTTTTCCCGTTGGCGAATTCACCGCCCGACGTCGACGGGTTCAGTGCCGCCTGGAAGTCGCCGCTGAGTTGCCAACCGGCTTGGGAGAGCGTTCCTGGGTAGTCGAACCCGTCAAAAAGCAGGTAACCCGGCGGAGCCTGGTTGCCCGACTGCTGTCCGGGCTGCTGGGCATGCTTTCCGCCTCCGATGAGGAAATTGAGGTAATCCTTGTCCACGGTGAACGGCGCGGACTCCATGGTGCCGACGGGAGTGTCGCCACCGTGGAAGCCGTTCATCAGTCCCGCACCGATGTGACCCGTTACTTGCTGCTGCCCGGGGATGGTTCCCGACGCCGGAGCGCTCCCCCATGGACCGGAACCGTTGGAAGGATCGTTCTGCACGTTCCACCCGCCGTAGTTGCCGCCGTTGAAGCCGGCCAGGACGTTGCCGGGTGGAAGCTGGTCGGCGGGGTCGATGTTTTCCGCGGTGAACGTTGTTCCGTTGAAGTCCCCCACAAAGTACTGTCCGCCGCTGCCGCCGCCCACGGCCCCCGGGTTGATGTTCACAGCCAGGACCCACTTGACGTTATTGGGGTTCCCATCGACTGCCAGCGGGAACAGGTCAGGACACTCCCACTGCCCGCCGACAGCATTCGCCGGGCCGAAATCGTCCAGGTATTCCCACTGCTTAAGGTCGCTGCTCTTGTAGAAGAGAACCCTGTGCTCGTCCGCCTCCACCGCAGCCATCACCCAATAGTCCGCTCCGGATGGATTGTCGTACCAGAAGACCTTGGGGTCGCGGAAGCTTGGCGTGTTCCGGCTGAGGACAGGGTTTCCGCCGTGCTTGGTCCAGCTTTGACCATCGTCCAGGCTGAACGCCAGGGATTGCGCCTGTTTACCCGGGTAGAGCGGGTGCGCTCCCGTGTAGTTGCTCGTGTACACGGCAACCAAGGGCGGGTTCTGCAGGGTCCCGAATCCGCTGCTGTTGTGGGTGTCCACCACCACGGATCCTGAGAAGATCTCTTCGATCACCTGCCCGTTGCCGTTGAGCCCCCGCGAAATCGCGAGGGGCTGCTCCTCCCAGTGGATCAGGTCCGTTGAGGAGGCGTGCCCCCAGCTCATGTCTCCCCACCGTGTTCCGTTGGGGTTGTACTGGTAGTACATGTGGTATTTGCCGTTGTGGTAAACCAACCCATTGGGGTCGTTCATCCAGTTGGCCTCCGGCGTGTAGTGAAGCGAGGGCCGGTATTGTTGCGTGGCTGGATCCGGGTCGGTGGCCCGGGCAGCGCTGGTAGTCACTGCGAAAGAGGCTGCGGTGAGTGCCACGGCAGTCCCGATCGACAGCCAGGCTTTGGTACGTCTGGTCATCTTTGACCGACCTTTCACGAGTGCTTGCCGGCCGCTATGGCGTGGGCCTGAAGGAGTAGCTGGACGCGTACCGCACCACTTGGTTGCTGTCGCCGCTGTCCAGCACTTTGGACCCGGACGTTGAAGCATCCAAGACCACCGTGTGGACGGGAATGGCCGAAACCGTGTTGTTGGTGGCGATGAAATTGTTGTTTCCGGACGCCACCAGGATGATGGTGGGCGTCTGCCCTGCCGGCACCACGGAACCGGATGGGACGTCGTAGCTGAAGTGGTTGCCAGTGACCGTGTTGTTGCTGCCGGCGATGTGCACCAGGCCATAAAGATCGTCCAGGCCGTTGTTGTAGGGCTTGAGTGGATCGAACGGTTCCATCTGCCGCAGTAAATGGTTGGCTCCCACCAGATTCTCGGTGCAGTTCCCCTCGAAATTCACCATGCCGGCATAGAAAGCGTGGAAACGGTTGGACGTAATGGAGGATCGGCCGCAGTCCTTGAAGTGCACGCTGCTCTTTCCACGGGGGAACACATTGTTCCCTGTCACCAGAAGGCCCCAGTGGCCCTCGGCGAAGATGGAGAATCCCACGAATCCTGCGCCAATGAGGTTGTCCGTGACTTTGGAGGCCTGGCCTGATCCCGTCAGCTCTATGCACGATCCGCATTCAGCCAGGAAGTTGCCGCTGACGCTGAGGGCATCAGTGTCGCGCACCACCAAGCCATGTTCGAGGTACACCATGCCCATGCCTTCAACCCTGCAGGAATCGTTGGCGGAGTCGAAGCGGATGCCTGTCTTGCCGTTGGTGTAGTCGTTTTCGTTGGAGCCGAAGGAGACACCGTCCAGGCAGAAGTTCTGGAACACGATCGAGCTAAGCCGCGGGTCTCCGGTCCGGTAGACGCGGAAGGCGTCTGTATTTCCGTCGGTGTTTTCCACGCGGATCCGGCTCCCCCCGGGGTTGATTTCATGCCAGGCGGAGGTGTTGCCGGCGTTGTAGCGGATGCTGCTGGACGTGAATCCGTGCCCGGATCCACGGATGGTCAAAAAGCTGACGTCCACGTTGACACGGGTCTTGAGCGAGTAGTCTCCCGGCGGAATGTAGATCACTGCGCCGGGTTTTGATGCCTGGTTGGTCTGCTGGCTCTTAATGTCAGCGATGATGCTGTTGATGATGAGCCCGATGTCGTTGTACGGGGTGGCGGCGGGGTTCCCTGGCACGCTCCAGGTGGTGACGTCGTAGACAGTGGTCACAGCGTTTTCTCCTCACATCATTGGGGGTACTGCTCGAGTGGCCTTGCGGTGGTGCTGGTGGTGCTTTTGCTGCTAGAGCACACCGATGATGCCCCGGTGCCCTGGCGCTGCCTGGGCCCCTCCCGTAGCAGGCACCTTCTGCGCCGGGCCTTTCGCCATGGCTTCCTTCGCTGACAGCACGACGGCGGTGCCGGCAACTGCCGCCGCTGGAATCAGCCGAAGGATGCTCCTTCGGCTCAGGTATGGGGATGGGGATGGAGTTGGATCCATGGTTCTCCTTTGAACTCGATGGTGACTTGGCGGCCCGGCGGCCCGGAACTGATCAGGACTGGGAGGTTTGCCAAAAAATGCCAAATCAGCCAAAATATGCCAAAACGATTTGTCCACTGGCGCGGCCCACTTTATGATCAAGCCACCAATGGCGTCAAGGGGTCCTAAATGTTTCGCGGAAGCCATTGACAGAACTCGCCCTACAGTCCTAATGTCAATGCCAAGTCGTTTTGGCAAAACGATTTTTCAAGCCAACTGCAATCCCCTTCGTCTCTCTGCAATTTCCGTTCAAGAGAAAGTGAGTCGACAGCGATGTCCACTCGAAACACCATCTCCAAGCTCGTCACCCTCGGCGGGCTGTGCACCGCCGTCGCACTCGCTGCCACCGGTTGTGGCGCAGGCGGCCCGGCACCATCCTCCGGCGGCTCCGCCGGCTCCAGCTCCATCAACGTCCTGGTCGAAGCCGGTGGTCACGCCGAACTCACGGGCGTGGCTGAGCAGTGCAAGAAGGACACTGGAATTGAAGCGAACTTTGTGGAGCTCCCCTACGACGGCATGTTCAACCGCCTGTCCAGCGAGTTCTCCTCGGGCAACGTGTCCTTCGACGTCGCGGCTTTGGACTCGGTCTGGCTGCCGAGCTTCAAGGACGCCGTCCAACCCATCGATGAGCTGTTCACAGACGACGTCAAGAAGGACATCTTCCCCGCACTGGTCAAGGAAGCCAACGTGGACGGCCACTTCATCGGCCTGCCAGCCTGGACCAACGCCGAGATCATCCTGTACCGCAAAGACCTCTTCGAAGACGCCAAGAACAAGGCCGATTTCCAGGCAAAATATGGCTACGAACTCGCCGCACCCACCACGTGGAAGCAGTACCAGGACATTTCCGAGTTCTTCACCAAGGACGGCATGTACGGCACGGACGTGAAGGGCGCCGTCGAAACAGAATGGCTGGCCCATGTGCTCCAGGCCGGTTCCCCCATGGTGCTGGACCAGGACAACAACGTGGTCATCGACAACGCGGCCCACAAGGAAGCCCTCGACTTCTATGTGAGCCTGGCCAAGTCTGCCCCCACCGGCGCCGCACAGGTTGACTGGGCCGCGGCACAAAACCTGTTCAACCAGGGCAAGACAGCCATGACCCGCTTCTGGGCCCATGCCTACCGCCAGATCCCTGCTGATGCACCCGTGGCAGGAAAAGTAGGTGCCGCAGCGATGATCGGCGGCAGCGCCGGCGTCGCAGGCGTCCCGGGACCTTGGTACCTGTCCGTTCCCAAGGCAACCAAGAACACTGAAGCCGCCAAGAAGTTCGTCAAATGTGCTTATGACTACAACAGCATGGGCATCGACTCCAAGCTCGGCCTGGCTTCGCGCATCAGCGCGTTTGAGAAATACCAGGACCAGCCTGGCTACGAAAGCTTCAAGCCGCTGATTGAAACCCTCAACGCTCCGGCAACGGCCACCCGGCCGGCAACCGCCAAGTGGCAGCAGATCGTTGACACCGTCCTGATCCCGTTGCTGCAGAAGGCCGTGGCCGGGGGAGACACCTCGGCGCTCCTGGCCGATGCCAAGAAGCAGGTCCAGGACCTCCTGAAGTAGAACTCCGCGGCCGGCACCGGCCCGCGCACAGCGCGAAAGACAGTGCCGGCCGCGGTCCCAACCAGCAGAAAAGAAAACCGTGCGTATCTCCGATCGCCGCTTCGCCCTCTATCTGATGACGCCCGCGGCACTGTTCCTGGCCGTATTCGTGGCCTATCCCCTCTTCCGCTTGGTGGCGGACAGCTTCTTCAAGATCTCCCCTATCGCGGGCGGCCCCCGTGATTTTGTGGGTTTCCAAAACTACGTCACGGCGTTCACCTCCGAAGCCTTCACCAGCGCCGGATGGCGGACCCTTGCCTACACCCTGGTGGTGGTGACACTCGAGTTCGCACTCGGCTTGGGCATGGCCCTGCTGTTCACCACCTTGGGGAAGAAATCCCAGATCTGGCGGACCGTCTTCCTCTACCCCCTGATGATCGCCCCGATCGTGGCGGGCCTGCTGTGGAAGTTCCTGATGATCGATAATTTCGGCCTCATCGGCACACTCCTCCACCAAGCCGGCATCCTGTCCGATCCCAACCAGATCGGCTGGCTGTCCGACCCCAACATTGTGTTGTTCTCGGTGGCCATTCCGGACATCTGGCTCACCACCTCCTTCATGTGCCTTGTGCTCTTTGCGGGCCTCCAGAACATCCCCGGCGATCTAATCGAGGCCGCCCGCCTTGATGGGGCACGGGCTCCGGCACTCCTCTTCCGGATCATCCTTCCGCTGCTGCGTCCAGTAATCGCCGTCGCGCTGGTGGTTCGCGGCATTGACGCAGCAAGGGCTTTCGACACCATCCTCATCCAGACCAACGGCGGACCGCAGTCGGCCTCGGAAACCATGAGCCTGCTGATCTACCGGACCATGATCCGCTTCGGCGACCCAGGGCTCGCCAGTGCCATGGGCACCATCTATCTCCTCGCAATGCTCGCCATTGCCTTCGTTGCAGTGGCCACCATCTGGCGGCCTGGAAAGGACAACTGATGAGCAACGCGAGCCTAGCCACCAAAGCCAGCCCGCCGGCGTCGGATACTTCCGAGCCACAACCGCTGCGCAAACGGCGGGGGGTCAACCGCGAAGGCCTCGAAGCCGGCAAACGGAGCACCCGTACCATCCTCTGGATCCTGCTGGCCGTGGCCATGGTGCTGTACGGCTTCCCGTTCCTGTACTTGCTGTTCACGTCGTTCAAGACGCCGATCGACACCATCGCGGTTCCCCCCACCATCCTGCCGCGGGAGTGGACTCTGGAGAACTACACCAACGCCCTGGGCCGAAGCGGGGTCTTGGCGTCCTTCATCAACAGCATCCAAACGGCTGTCATCAGTACTGTGTTGTCACTGGTCCTGGCCGTTCCGGCCGCTTACGGCATCACACGCTACAAGACACCGAGCGGACGCGTCTTCATCATGGCCGCCCTGGTCACCCGCATGGTGCCGCCAGTGGCCATCGGCATTCCGCTGGCGTCCATGATGTCCTCGGTGGGCCTGGCGGATACCCCCATAGCCCTGTCCATTGCCCACACCACCATCTCCCTTCCGCTGTCCATCTGGCTGATGTCCAGCTTCTTCGAGTCGGTCCCCCGGGACTTGGAAGAAGCCGCAACCGTGGATGGGTGCAGCCGGCTTGGAGCCCTGTGGCGGGTGGTGATCCCGGTAGTGTCCGGCGGTATCGCCGTCACCGCGATCTTCGCCTTCCTGGCCTCATGGAACGAGTTCCTGTTCGCCCTCCTGATGACAGCCATCCGGTCCCAGACCACGCCCGTGGTGATTGCGAACTTCCAAACGCAGTTCGGCCTGGACTGGGGATCCATGACGGCCCTCGCTGCTGTCTACTCGATCCCGGTCATCCTGCTGACGCTGCTCCTGCAGCGGAAAATCGTGGCAGGCATGACGCTGGGCGCTGTGAAGGGCTGATCATCAAGTCCAGTACTCAAGGGCCAGTGCCACCATCAACGAGTAGCCTACTGATAGCCCCCAAGGGCATCACCAACCATAAGGACGTGGGAGTCGGATGAGCAACAAGAACATCGGTATCAAGGACGTTGCCGTCGCCGCCGGCGTGTCCGTCACCACGGTGTCCCATGTCCTCAACGAGGTTTCCTACGCCCGGATCAGCAGCGAAACCAGGGACAAAGTCAAGACCGCGGCCGAGGAACTAGGCTATGGCCCCAACCGCCTGGCCCAGGCCCTTCGCACGCAAAGGACCGGCATGCTGGGGTTGGTGAGCGAGGAAATCGCCACCACTCCCCACGCCGGCCGGATCATCCTGGGCGCTGATGAGGCCGCCAAGGCCCGGGGCTACAATCTCATGATCATCAACACTCCGGGCTCCGCCAGCCTCGAATCGAGGCAAGCCGACGTCCAGGCCCTCCTGGAACGTCGCGTGGACGGAATCCTTTATGCCACCATGTACCACCGCAATGTGGAACTCCCGGACAACCTGGGCAGCGTCCCGTCCGTGCTGGTGGACTCCGTCGCTATCGGCGGCAACATCACGGCTGTGGTCCCGGACGAGGACGGAGGTGCCCGCGCCGCTGTTGGTGCACTCCTCGACGCCGGCCACACCCGGATAGCTTTCATCAACAACACCGACGACGTCCCCGCGACCCGCCAGCGGCTTCAGGCCTTCCGGGCCATGCTCACCGAAGCAGGGCTCGACGGCGATGCTGCACCTGTCGAGTCCGAGATCTCGGAAGTGCAGGGCGGCTATGAGGCGGCCAAACGGATCCTGTCGCGGGATGACCGCGCCGATATTCCTACAGCCTTGTTCTGCTACAACGACCGCATGGCAATGGGCGCCTACCGGGCCGCAGCCGAGTTGGGCCTCAGTATCCCGGCGGACCTTTCAGTTGTTGGTTTTGATGACCAGGAACTCATCGCGGCCAACCTCTACCCCGGGCTGACCACCGTGGCCCTCCCCCACTACGAAATGGGTGCCTGGGCCACTGAACACCTCATAGACGCTATCGAGGGCAAGGACGATCTGTCCTTGATGGCGCTCCACCCAACCATTCTGGGTTGCCCGTTGGTCAGCCGCGAATCAGTCGCAGCTCCGCGGTAACCCCAACAAGCCACTTCAACGTCCCAAAAGGAACGCACCACATGTCCAGTAGCCTTGATGCCGCACGCCCGGAAACAGCCCCGGCCGTAACTCCCCGATTCCGGCCTGCCATCCATTTCACGGCAAGGGACACCTGGCTGAACGATCCCAATGGCTTGGTTTACCACGACGGTTTGTATCACCTCTTCTTCCAGAACAACCCTTACGGCAACGTCTGGGGGAACATGTCCTGGGGCCACGCCACCTCCACGGATCTCCTGCAGTGGACGGAGCATCCTGTCGCTATTGCCGGCGATGAGAAAGAGGACATCTTCTCCGGAAGCGTGGTGGTGGACCACGGAAATACCTCCGGTTTTGGCACCGTGGAGTCACCGGCTTTGGTGGCTGTGTACACCAGCGCCTTCAAGGCAGGAACCCTTCACAGCGGGACGCAGGCCCAATCCCTGGCGTACAGCACCAATGGCGGAATGACATGGCGCAAATACGATCAGAACCCTGTGGTGACCAGGAACTCGGAGCACTTCCGCGATCCCAAAGTGTTCCGTTACCACGGCGGGGAAGGTTCCTTTTGGGTGATGGTCGCCGTCGAAGCGCAGCAGCAGAAGGTGGTTTTCTACCGCTCCGACGACCTCAAACGCTGGGACTTCCTGAGCCACTTTGGTCCGGCCAACGCCGACTCCGGTGAGTGGGAATGCCCCGACCTCTTTCCCTTGGCGGTGGACGGGGATCCACAGAACATCAGATGGGTGCTGATCGTCAACATCAACCCCGGTGCGGTGGCGGGAGGTTCGGGCGGCCAGTATTTCGTCGGGCACTTCGACGGCGTCCATTTCCTCCCGGATGCCGGTTCTCTGGTGGCTCCTGCCGGTCTCTCGTCAATCGGAGACGCGGATGAGGCAGCTGCGGGACTGCAGCGCTGCATGTGGCTGGATTGGGGACGTGATTGCTACGCTTCCGTGTCCTTCAGCAACACCCCGGATGGCCGGCGGATCATCATGGGTTGGATGAATAACTGGGACTACGCCAACCAGTTACCCACGGCACCGTGGCGGTCCTCCATGACTCTTGCCCGAGAGGTCGTACTGAGTTCAGTGAACGGCGATTCCGTCAGCGGCGTTTCCTTGAACGGCGCCACACGACTGGTCCAGCGGCCCATCCTGGGAGATCTGAAACAAGAGCTGGCCAAGTCCGGCAGCTTCACGCTGGGCGCCAACGCCTTCCGGTTGCCGGATGCAAGGCCGGATACCGCTCAAGTGATCGAGGCTGACATCGTGCCGGGAACCGCCAAGCGCGTTGATCTGCGGCTTCTCGCGAGGGCCGACGGGAGCCAGGGCACTGTACTGAGCTACACCACAAGCAACGGCCGCATCACCCTTGACCGCACCCGGTCAGGAGACACCACGTTCCACGAAAAGTTCGCGTCAGCCGAATCAGCGCCCGCTGCCTTGGAGGACGGCATCCTCAAGCTGCTCATCGTGGTGGACCAGAGCTCAGTGGAAGTCTTTGCCCAGGACGGCAAGGTGGTCCTGACCGACCTCGTTTTCCCGGACGCCGGGAGCCAGGAGAACTGGCTGACCGCCGAGGGCGGCACAGCAACGGTTCTGAAGCTTACGGTCTCGTCACACGTATAAGGAGAAGCAGGAATGAACAACGTTCAAGCAACCCGACAGGGCTCGGGCGCCGACGTCGTAGTTGTCGGTGAAGCTCTGATCGACATCGTCGTTTCGTCACGGGGCACCGTTGAGCACCCGGGAGGATCCCCCGCCAACGTTGCCTACGGGCTCGGGCGGCTCAACGTATCAACCGCCCTGTTGACGTCCATCGGAGATGACCACCACGGTGCTGCCATCGAGCGGCACTTGGCGAGCGCCGGCGTCGAACTCCTGACCGCTGCCGGGAGGCCCGGCCGGACTGCTACGGCCACCGCCACCCTGGCGTCGGACGGTTCAGCCCACTACGACTTCGACATCCAATGGGAGCTTCCCGCCATTGCCCCCGTGAGCGTGCCAAAAATCCTGCACACGGGATCAATCGCCACCTTCCTGGAGCCTGGAGCATCCGCGGTACGACAACTCCTGGAGCAGGTGCATCAGCGATGCGTAGTCACCTACGATCCCAACGTCCGCCCTGCCCTGCTGGGCAGCCAGACCGAGGCAAAGACCATTTTCGAGGACCTCATCCCCCTGATCGAGGTGGTCAAACTCAGCGACGAGGACGCACGGTGGCTCTACCCGGGCTGGTCGCTTGAGGACACTTCACAGCGCATATTGGACCTTGGGGCCGGGCTTGTTGTGGTCACTAAGGGCTCCGAAGGATCCATGCTTTCAACCCCCGGTGCCCGGCTGTTGGTTCCCTCCTTGAAGTCCACCGTGGTGGACACCATTGGCGCCGGTGACTCGTACATGTCCGCCCTGATCTACGGGCTTCTCCTGACCGGGGCGGTCGGCTTACGGCAAGAGGCTCTGGAATCGTTGGGACGAAGGGCCACCAAGGCCGCGGCCATCACAGTGCGGCGCGCGGGCGCCAACCCACCGACGTCGTACGAACTGCTGGGTGACGTGGTTGAACACCAACCTGCCCTCTGACCACGCCCAAACAACCCACCCGATACACATCAAGGGAACTCAAGCCATGTCCAGCAAGAACTACTACGACGTGACCAACTGGCCCATCGGCAATCCGTCCGAGGACGTCGGCGAGGTCATCAACAGCATCATCGCTGACATCAAGGAACGGCAGAACGCCTCAGACGTCAACGACGGCGGAAAGCCGGGAGCGGTGATCTACCTGCCGCCGGGTGACTACCGCCTGCGCACCCAGGTTTTGATAGACATCAGCTTCCTGAGGATCCAGGGCTCGGGCCACGGATTCACGTCCTCAAGCATCCGATTCAACGTCCCCGAAGACGAATGGCCCGATCTGCACGAACTGTGGCCGGGAGGGAGCCGCGTCCTGGTGGACCTGCTCCCGGCTGGCGGGGGCACTGAGCCGTCCAAGGCTGACCCGGCCAAGGGAGCTGCCTTCCGGGTTGAACGTGCGGGCAGTCCCCGGATCAGTTCGGTGGAGTTCGCCAACTTCTGCATCGATGGGCTCCACTTCGCTCCGGACGGCTCGGAGCTACCCGCGGAAAACAGCTATGTGAATGGCAAGACCGGCATCCACGTCTCAAGTGCCAACGATTCCTTCCGCGTCAACGAGATGGGTTTTATCTACCTCGAACACGCCCTGACCATCCACAACGCGGACGCCCTGTCCATCCACAACAACTTCATCGCGGAATGCGGAAGCTGCATCGAGCTGCGTGGCTGGGGACAGGCGTCCAAGGTCACCGACAACCTGATCGGCGCCGGCTTCAAGGGTCATTCCATCTACGCGGAAAACCACGGCGGGCTCCTTGTCACCGCCAACAACGTCTTTCCCCGAGGAGCGAGCAGCGTCCACTTCAACGGCGTAACCCGTTCGAGCGTCACCAACAACCGCCTGCATTCCTTCTACGCGGGCATGGTTGTCCTCGACGGGAACAGCTCGGAAAACCTCGTGGCCACCAACCACTTCCTCCGTGACCACGAGCCCTGGACACCCTTCCTGGGGATCGACAACGGGCTGGATGACCTCCACGGAGTCCTGAGTGTCAGCGGCAACAACAACTCCGTGATCGGCAACCACTTTTCCCAGATCATCGATTCGGCGAGTATCCGTCCCGAAGGCGCGACGCCGGTCATCATCCGGTTGCGCGAAGGTACAGGGAACTTCGTGTCCAACAACCACGTCGTTGCAATGAACGTGCATGCCACCACCAGTGACGATTGCTTCGAAGGTCAGGTGGACGCCCTGCTGACAACAGACGCTGCTGATGCCCTTTCCGTGACGGCTGTCCTGGTTGACCCCGAATCAACACGCAACACCATCCTCGATTCGGGCAGTGAACGGCAAGTACTCGCGGACAGGACTACCAACGCCTTCAGGGCCACCCCCACGGTGGACTAGGAGTTTTCGTACAGCTAATGCCCTTAAGATTCGTTCTTAGGGGCATTACCTGTACAAAAACTCCCGGGGGGACCACGTGACTGAAACCATCCGCACCGCAACATCGCACGACGCCGGGAAGCTGGCTGAGCTTGCCGCCATCACCTTCCCGCTAGCTTGCCCGCCGGGCTCTTCGCCGGCCGATATCCAGGCCCACATCGAAAAGACGCTCAGTGAGGCCAAGTTCAAGGACTACCTCGCCGACGCGAACATCACCATCCTGGTGCTCGACGACGACGGGCAGCTGAACGGGTACACGCTCTTGGTTGCCAAGCCGGCCAGCGACCCGGACGTAGCATCCGTGCTGTCCTCGCTCCCTTCCACCGAATTGAGCAAGTGCTATGTGCACCCGGAATACCATGGCAAGGGCGCCGCGTCACGTCTCATCCAGGCGTCGTTGGCCCATTCCGCAGACAAGGGCGCTGCCGGGGTGTGGCTCGGGGTGAACAGCGAGAACGCGAAGGCAATCCGTTTCTATGAGAAAAGCGGCTTCCAACGGATCGGCACCAAGTCCTTCACCCTGGGCAACACCGTGGAGCACGACTTCGTGATGGAATACGAGCTCTGACCGAATCCTGGAAAACGGGCTCCTAGTAAACGGCGCGGCCGCCGGAGAGATCGAACACAAAGCCCGTGGTGTACGAGGCCTCACGTGAAGCGATGAACTCCACCAGGGCTGCTGCCTCCTCAGCTGTCCCCAGGCGACGCATGGGTATTTTCTGCAGGTCTTCGGCTGTCGGCGCCTCTCCGTTGAGCAACGGCGTATCGATCTTGCCAGGTGCGATGGCGTTGATCGTTATGCCCGCGGCGGCGTACTCCTTGGCCAGCGCTTTCACCAAGCCAGTGATGCCGGCTTTGCTCGCTGAATAACCTGTCATCCCCGGAACGCCTTCCTTGCCTGCTGTGGAGGAGAAGTGGATGAGCCGCCCGAAGCCGTTCTCCGCCATAACCGGAAGCACGGCTTTGGAGAGCGCGAACGCCCCGGTGAGGTTGACCCGCAAAAGCAGATCGAACTCTTCGACGGACTCTTCAGAGGACGGCTGAATCTTGCCAAGGATGCCTGCCGTGTTAACAACCACATCCAGGCCACCCAAGCGGGCCACCACTTCCGCAACCACGGCCTGTACCGACTGATTGTCCGTAATATCCATGTCCAGTTGGCTATAGGTACTACCCGAAACAGGCCACCGCGACGATGGAAGGTCCGCGCCGATGACTCGGTGACCGTTGCTGCCAAGCCTCCGCGCAGTTGCCTCCCCTATGCCGGAAGCCGCTCCCACTATGAGGCATCGAAGTCCTGTACCCGTCAAGTTCAGGGTTTTCATACTGTTTGGCGTTCCCTAGCGTTGACGGGTTCTGCGACGTGGCGGCTAAAGCTGTCCACGGTGCGATCCACTATGGTTTGCAGCGGCAACCGCCAGATGTCTTCGTTGAAGATTTCCACCTCGATGGGTCCCGTATAGCCTGAACGGCGGACGGATGAGGTGAGGGCACCAAGGTCGAGGGATCCGTCTCCAGGAAACAGCCTTCCGTTCATGTTTTCCGGAACGGGCAAGGGAAGCGTGAAATCGCTGACCTGGTAACCGGCGATCCTATTGCCTGCGGCGAGGACGTCGTCGTCGAAATTCGGATCCCAGAACGTTGCGTAGGCGTCGATGAGGATTCCCACACTTTCAACCGGAAAATCCTCGACTACACGGAGCGCCTGGGAAATCGTCGTGACGACGCTCCTGCTCTGAACGAACAACGGATGCAGGGGTTCCAGTGCCAAGCGCACTCCCGCTGCACGTGCGTGTGGCTCAAGTTCCTCCAGCAGGCCGCGAAGCCGGTTTTCGGCGCTGCGGATACACGGATCGTGCAGCGGCAACCCTCCAGCAATGAGCGTCAGCATTGGACTGCCCACCTCGGATGAGAGCTCAAGTGCCCGTTTGACGCCATCCATGGCCGCCCGTAATTCGGCTCCCTCTTTGTCGGCGAGGAAACCCACACGGCAGACCGAACTGACGGAAAGGCCGGTGTCGCTGAGCAACCGGCGGGTCCGGGCCAGGCCGAGCTCTTCCACCGGCTCAATCCAGAGGCCGATGTGTCGGATGCCCGCTCGCATGGCAGCCTCTGCTGTTTCAATCAGGGGGTATGGGCGCGTCGTGGCTTGGTTCAGGCTGAGCTCTACATTGGTCCTCATCGTGAAGCCACCACTTGGTTCAAATGGGGGAAGGCCTGCGCTTCCGTGGATCCCTTGCCGATCCGAACCGGCAGTCCCGTCCGGGCAGACTCGTAGACCGCTGCGACGATCTGCAGTGATTTCATCGCTTCCCGCCCGCTCACGCAGGGTGCGCGGCCACTCCTCACGGCATCGACGAAGTCAGCCACCTGGAGTTTGTGCAAAGGGAGGAGCTTGGCATTCACTTCTGCCACGGGAATGTCCCCCGTAAGTCCGTCCTGGAACACGTCGATGGCTCGTTCTTCACCCCGGACAGCCCACAAGTCGTTGATGGCGTCGGAGCCTTCCGGGTATTCAGAGACGTTGACGGTGGCACCGCGGCTTCCTGTCACCACGATCCGGCTTCCCAGATTGGGCGATGCCGCCACTGTGGCGCTAAGGGTCGCTATCGCACCGGAGGCGAAGGTAATAAGTGCCGCCGCCGTGTCTTCTACTTCGATGGACTCCCCATGGACGAACGTGCCGGCCTTAGCGCTGACCTCCACTGGATCTCCCATGAACCATTGCAACAGGTCTATGTAGTGGATGGCCTGGGTCATCAGCACTCCACCGCCGTCGGCCGCCCATGTACCGCGCCACGCGGCAGCGTTGTAGTAATCGGTCCCGCGATGCAGGAGTACTTGGCAGTGGCCGAGCATCGGCTGCCCGAGCCGGCCGTCGTCGATGGCAGCGCGCAAAGCCAGGGCCCCAGGCCAGAACCTACGCTGGAATACGACGCCGAAAGTAACGTCGTGGCGCTCAGCGGCAGCCACCATTCGTTGGGCTGACGCTACGTCCGTCGCCACCGGCTTTTCACACAGAATGTGAACGCCTGCGGCTGCTGCTTCAGTCACTACTGCCTCGTGGGTGGGGTGCGGCGTGCAGACGCTGAGTGCTTCGATCCCCAACTCAATGAGTTCACGAACGGACTGGACCGCTCCGGCAATGCCACGTTCTGCAGCGAAATCCTGGGCGCGGCCAAGATCCACATCGCAGACGCCCACGACGTGGACGTTGGAGATTGCGGAGTAGGACTGGAAGTGGTTGTCGGCGATGTTGCCGCAGCCCACAATTCCTACGCGGAAAGGTTGGTTCATGACTGTTCTCCTGAACGGATGGGGGTGGGCTGGGACTGGTTTGAGATGGGAGATCCGAGTTGATCCAACGGGATTTTGGACGTTTCTTTTGCCGTGAGGGCGCCGGCTACAGCGAGAAGGGAGATGACGGCGGAGATCACTGCCACTGGCAGCCAGTCAGTCGGGTTTCCGGCCGTCAGCGCGGTGTAGATCGTGGGGGCGAAGCCCGCAGCGATCAATCCGATCTGCAGGCCCAGGGCCATTCCCGTCTGGCGGACCTTCAGGTTGAACATCTCCGCGAAGAATGACGGATACGTGGCATTGATGGCCGCGTAAGCGAAGGAGACCGAGAGGAACCCCGTGAGGAACAGCAGGGGGACGTTGCCCGACTGAATCGCGGCGAAGTAGGCGAAGATCATCACGGCACAGCCCAGATTTCCGGCGATGAAGACCGGCTTGCGGCCTACTCGATCGGAAAGGGCAGCGAGCAAGGGCTGCGTCACCAGTGCGCAGATGTGGCTGACGATGAGGACCCACAACATGGTGCTCCGCGGGATGTCGTACACGCTGGTGGCGAAGGAGAGGGCGAAGACTTTGATCACGGTGTCGATGGCGAAGGCGAGTGAGCAGAACGTCACGCGGATAATGGCACCCCAGTGGGACCGGAACACCTCCACAACCGGCACTTTGACCAGCGCGTGCTCAGCCTGGGCTTCCACGAATGCCTCTGGTTCGGTGAGTTTTGCCCGGATCACGAATCCGGCAATGGTGACGAAGGCACTCAGGAAGAACGGGATCCGCCAGCCCCAGCTGAGGAGTTGGGCTTCAGGCAGAGCCGAAATGGGTACGAAGACAAGTGTTGCCAGAACGAAACCGGCCACGATGCCGTTAGGAGCCCAACTCGTGAAGAAGCCGCGGCGGCCTTCAGGAGAAACTTCAATGGTCAATACTGTGGCGGCAGCGGTCTCGCCGCCCACGGAAATTCCCTGGAGAATCCGCAACGTGATCAGCAGGGTGGGCGCCCACACGCCAATCTGCGCGTAGCCGGGCAGGCAGCCGACCAGGAAGGTGGACGTTCCCATGAGGATCAGGATGAAGACCAGCACCTTCTTCCGGCCGATCCGGTCGCCAAAGTGTCCCAAGAGCACTGCACCCAGGGGGCGGGCAACGTAAGAGACCGCGAAGGTGGCCAGCGCAGCCAACGTCGCCACGCCTCCTGCCTCCGGGAAGAAGATCTTCCCGAAAACGAGGGCTGCTGCCAGAGCGTAGATGTAGTTGTCGTAGTACTCCAGCGTTCCGCCGGCCATGCTGGCGACAGCTGCCCGCCGAGGGCTGTTCTTGGCATGCGGTGGAAGCACCGCGGTGTCTTGCAGGGAGGTTTTCACTGATTTCTCCTTCATTGCAGATTCAGTCGTCTTTGGTAATTGCCCTGTTGGGCTAGGGGATGATGAGGGTTTTGCCGCGGCCAAGACGGCCTTGGGCGAAGTCTTCGATTGCCTGGGGGGCATTGCGGAGACCTTGAATGAGGTCATGCGGAAGGGCGTTGAGCCCGTGAAGTGCCACGAGCGCTGCAGCTGTGTGGAGATTGGCAGTGGTGTAGCAGAACGTTCCGGTGATGGTGAGCTCGCGGCGTACCAGGTCACCGGCGGCAGGCAGCGTTCCGCCGGTGGCAAGGCCTGCCACGCAAATCGTGGAGCCCGGCACCATCAGGTCCATCACGGCACTGATGGTGGCGGCACTGCCGACAGTGTCGATCGCAACGTTCCAGCGCTGTCCGGGAACGTCACCGGGAGCCAAGGCGCTCACGCCGAAGGCCTCGATGGCTTCCCTGCGCTGGGGGTCAGGCTCCACCACCGTGATGCTCGCGGCGCCCAGGCTGCGGGCCTGAAGGGCGCAGGCCATTCCGATCGCGCCTCCACCGATGATGCCAAGGTGACTGCCAAACCTTACTTCGGCCCGTGCACATGCGTGGACTCCCACAGCGATCGGTTCGACAAGCGCCAGCGCACGGGAATCCGGTTCCCCGGGAACAAGGATTGTTTGAGCGGCATCCACCGCCACAAAGCTCTGCAGCCCGCCGTCGACGTCCCGTCCCATAAGTTTGCGCTCGCTGCAAAGGCCACGGGAGCCCGCACGGCAGTCCTGGCACTTTCCGCACGTCAGGTTGGGGTCTACAGCTGTCTTTTGTCCAACGGACCTGAACTCCACGTTGGCCCCGACGTCCACAATCGTGCCGCCGAATTCGTGCCCCAGAACAGAGCCTTTCCGGAGACCGTCATGGTCGCCCCGCCAGATGCTGAGGTCAGTGCCGCAGACTCCAACACTTTCGACACGAATCACCACCTGATCCGGACCCGGCGCCGGCCACGCGCTGTCTTCGAAGTCGAGTTGTCCGGGTCCTTCCCACGCTACCCTGCAGCCCACTGTCGAGGTGATCATGAGACTGCAACCAGTTTGTCCGAGGCACGGACAGTGCGCATGGCCGCATCTGCTGCGCGCCGGCCGAAGACGAAACCAAACACGATGCCTCCCACATAACGGAGGTCCTGGGCCCCACCCGCGTCTGCTCCGGCGGCGAACAGCCCGGTGACAGGACGATTGTCGCGGTCCAGAACCTGGCTGTCACCGTTCACCCTCAGTCCGCCGAACGGGATGGTGATGCAGGGCTGGAATTCCACGGCGCGGAACGGGCCCTTCTTGAGCGGGCTTGGACGCTTGGGAAGCGGTGCGTCCAGGCTGACTGATTCGCCATTGGATGCACGCTGGTAGTTCTCCAAGGTCTCCACTAGGCCCGCACGGTCAACACCCCAGCCGGCCACCACTTCCACCAGTTCCTCAAGAGTGGCAGTTTCGGCGGTGCGCGCTCCCAACTGGGAGGCCTCAGCATGCCGGTCGAGGGCCATGCCGCTGGGATACGGTACGGCAAGCGCCCGCGTCTGCTGAACTTCGTCATCCCATATCAGAACACCACGGCGTCCCGGTTCACGGACAACTGCCTGGTTGGAGACCTCATCGCCCAGAGACTCGTCGGTGAACCGCCGTCCCAGCCGGTTTACCATGACGCCGTAGGCGGAGAAGTACAAGGTCAGCCGCAAGAACACTTCCGGAGATACAGGCAAGGGGCTGGGCAACGTGTGCCCATAGAAACCTGAAAGGTGACGGCTGGCGGCACCTCCGGCGGCAGCTCCCAAGCGGAATCCGTCGCCCACCGAGTGGGGATTGCTTCGGACAGCAATATCATCGGCGCCATTGCCAATGAACTTCTGTTTCAGCTCAGGATCGCCCTGGAATCCGCCTGTGGCCAGGAGAACTGCCCCACTGAGGACGGCGATACGTTCCCCACCAAACTCAAACGAGGCACCGGCCACAGCACCGTCCTCAATGATGAGTTCAATATCGTTCACGCCCGTCAGGAGCCCGCCACCGGTGGCTTCAATTTTTGCCGACCATTTGGAAATCAGCTCTTTGATGTCGATCTTGCAGGCACGGCCCCATTCCAGATGGTCCAGCCATTCATCGCTGACAGTTACACCGGCTTCACGGACATCCTGCACCGCTTGGTCGTAGCCTTCAACCACCAACGGTCCAAGAACAGGATCCCCGTCCGGTTGGATGCTCCGAAGGACGTCAAGATTTGGGGCGGTCCAAAGAATCCCCGCCGACAGTGCGGCAGAACCACCAGGTGCCCCGCCCTTCTCCAGGAGCAGCACCCGTCCCCCGAGGTCCACCGCACGGTTGGCGGCCGCCAATCCAGCCGCGCCCGCACCAACCACGATCAGGTCGAAGGGTTTTGTAAGGTCGGTCATTGCATCTCTCCTTTGAGTTCTAACGGATAACGTTTGCCACTATATCCGTAAAGGCATACATCGCAGTGGCAAAGGTTTACCATTACGCTAAGGGTGTACTGACGCACCTGTCAAGCACTTCGTGCCGCGACCAGGGAACCATCCCGGTGGCAGTTAGGCTTGGACGGTTGAATCCACCGAAGGAGTCTGGGAAACATGGCCACATTGCGGGAAGTAGCCGAGCTTGCCGCCGTCTCCGTGGCTACAGCCTCGCGCGTGCTCAATGGCTCAGCCCATCCGGTGTCCCGGGACATTCGCGAGAGTGTCCAATCCGCTGCCCAGACGCTGGGCTACACACCAAGCGCCGCCGCCCAGGCCTTGAAGCAGCAGCGCAGCAAGATCATCGGGGTCATTGCCAGCGACATCCTGGATCCCTACTTCGCCGAGTTGACCCGGGGCATCGAAATAGAAGCCGCCAAGGCTGGATTCGTCACCATCCTGGCCAATGCGAACAGGGACCCTGAACAAGAACGAACCAAGTTCCGCGTTCTCCGGGAGCATCAGGCCTCCGGGATCGTGTTCTGCGGCAGCGACATCGAGGGCTCCCCTGGAACGGCTGAACTGGCGCGGGAGGTCAATCTTGCTGTCAGGGCCGGAACCAGGGTGGTGGCGCTGGCTCCACGCGGATTCGATTCCACCAAAATCGTCATCGACAACCATGCCGCGTCCTACGAATTGACCCGCTATATGCTCTCCCTGGGCCATCGGAGGATTGCATTTGTCGGCGGTATGCCGGGGCTGACAGCCGTGGAACAGCGCGTCATCGGATATCGCCGTGCGATGTTCGAAGCCCGAGCCCTTCCCATGGTGTTGGGGAACGCCGGCATGCGCCAGGAATCCGGGCGGGAGGCAGTGGCGCACCTGATCGCCGCGGGAGAACTGCCCGAAGCGATCGTATGCGCCAATGACGAGATCGCCGTGGGTGTTTTGGCCGGCCTGTGGACCTCCGGCTACCGCATTCCGGATGATGTTTCGGTGGCCGGCATCGGAGGTACCAGAGGCGGGGCGGTCTTCGGCCTCACCACCGTCACCCTTCCGCTTGTGGAACTCGGCGGGCTGGCCGCCGCCTACATCGCCGATGCCGGCCGATCGCCCAAAATCCCGGAAGCCCCGCAATTTGAGCTGCGGCCCGGCACCACAACCGCTGCGAAGGACACCACCGAATCTAGTGAGAGGTACGGCCGCCGCGGCACCCTCTAGAAACTAACCGAACATCTCCCCTGTCAAGGGCGGCCTTGGATCGGACCTCAACTCCAGCCCAGAGGGTGCCCGGTCACGTTCCCTGAGGAGCCGGACGCCTGGATGGTGATCATCGAGCGCCCCAGCAAGTCGTTGTCCGCGGTGAAGGTGCCGAAGGAATCAGGCAGGATGGGTGCCAAATGCAGGACGTTTCGGGTGAAATCTGGGTAGGACCGCAGCAGGATGCGGGCTAATTGCAAGGGCGCCGGAAAAAGCTCCGGAAGTTGACCGCTAAAGTGCTCGGCGGCGTCGAACAGTCCGCTCGCAACCCGGCTGGCTTCCTTCACGAAGCCGTACCGCACGAGACCGAATTCCGAGGTACCAGCGTCCGGATCGGCGTTCCAGGCGGTCAAGGGCGAACAGCTTCCTCCACGGGGGCCAAGACGCGGGCGTAGAGTTCCAGATGGTCTGCCGCCATGCGGGCAGCAGTGAAGCGCTCTTCCACAGTGCGGCGGCACGCTGCCCGGCTGATCCCGGCCACGGCTTCCATGTAATTGGCCAGCTCATTGGACGGGGCGAGGAAGCCGTTGAGTCCGTGGGTCAGGATTTCCGGAGCGGCCCCCTTGGGGGTGGAAAGTACAGGTGTTCCGGTGGCCAGCGCCTCAATCATCACCAAGCCGAAGGGTTCGGGCCATTGGATGGGGTTCAGCAGGACCAAGGCGTCTCCCATGAGCTCATATTTCTCCGGGTCTGAAAGTTCGCCCAGGAACTCCTCATTGGGTCCTAACAGTGGTAGCACCACCTGGTCATGGAACTCCCTCTCGGCCGGGGTGTGCATCTTGGCAGCAATGCGGAGCGGGACGCCGGCTTTCCGGGAAATGTGCACGGCTTCCAGGAGCCCCTTGTCCGGGCACATCCGGCCCACGAAGCACGCGTAGCCACCCTTTCCTTCACCCGCAGATACTTGGGAGAGGTCAATGCCGTGGTGGATGACAGCCGAGATGGGGAGGTCGGGGACTCCGCTGCACTGGTCATGGGATATGGCCACAATGGCGGTGTTCCGCGCCATGTCACGGTACAGCCCGGCCGTCCGGCCGGTGAGGGGCCCATGGATGGTAGTCACTACAGGTATCCCCGGTGGACGGTGAGCGTAGAGAGGGCCGGCCAACGTGTGGTCGTGAATGATGTCCACGTGGTGCATTCCGGCGTAGGCCTTGATGACGTGGTTCAGTTCCGATTCGCTGGTCCCCAGCTCCCCGGGTTCTGACTCTCCGAGGTCGGGGACCCTGGGCACAGGACAGGTACTGTCCGATGTTGTGGCTAACAGAACTTGGTGTCCGGCTGTCATCAACGCGCAGGCGAGGGCGTCCACAACACGTTCCGTTCCGCCGTACTTTTCCGGCGGCACGGTAAACCAAGGGCCAACAATGAGTCCGATGCGCATGCTGGAGCCTCCGCGCAAAACCCCCAGTCCAAGGGCTGGCTTCATAACCCTTTTCAAGAGTATTGGGCTTCGGTGGTAACAACAATGGGTGAGCAAAATAACAGCAGTGCAAGGAATGCCCGGCCGGCCTACAGGGTTGCCAACAGCATGAAGATTGAGATCTGGTCAGACGTCGCGTGCCCGTGGTGCTACATCGGCAAGCGCCGTTTCGAGACCGCCCTGGCACAGTTCCCGCACCGCGACTCCGTTGACATCGAGTGGAAGAGCTATCAGCTGGACCCTTCCGTTCCGGAGCACTACGACGGGACGGAGCTGGACTACCTGAGCAACCGCAAGGGCATGGCTCCGGAGCAGGTCAAGCAGATGTTCGCCCACGTCACCGAGACGGCCAAGGGCGAGGGCCTGGATTACCACTTCGACAAGGTGGTGGTGGCCAACAGCTTCACCGCCCATCGCCTCATCCATCTCGCCGCTGCCCACGGAAGCCAGGACGCCGCCAAGGAGCAGTTGCTCAGCGACCACTTTGAGCACGGCAAGGACATCGGCAACCAGGAGTACCTCACGGAGCTCGGTGCCGCCCTCGGTCTGCCCGCCAACGAAGTTGCAGAACTGTTCACCTCGGACAAATACGCGGAAGAGGTCAACCAGGACATCAATGAGGCCCGCGCCATTGGCGTCACCGGCGTCCCGTTCTTCGTCATCGACCGCAAGTACGGCATCTCCGGGGCCCAGCCCGCGGACCTCTTCAGCCAAGCCCTGAACCAGGCCTGGCAGGAAGCCAACCCCCTGATCCCGGTGGGCGCCTCCGACGCCGAGGCCTGCGGCCCTGACGGCTGCGCAATCTAGCCAGCCAACCGCCGTCGTGCGTTAACCCAACCAGGTGACAGCAAACGTCGCTATGAGTGCTCATAGCGACGTTTGCTGTTACTCAGTCGGGTGGGCGGCTAGCCCTTCACCACGTCAAGCTCGACGACGGCCCACGACAAGGCGGGCAGCGTCAGGCGTAGCTCCGAGCCAGTCGCCTTCACACCTTCCAGCGCCGTCAGGCCCACACGGCGCGGCTGATCCTGGGTGTTGACGGTCAAGCGGTCGCCGCCCTCGGGGATTTCAAGGACCTCGGCGCGGAGCACCTGTCGGGCGTCGAAACCGCGCAAAGCTACCTCGACGTCGGCGGCTTCTTCCAGCCCACGGTTCGCGAAGAAGAGTGCCACGCGGCCCGTCTCCTCGTTCCACGTCGCACTCACGTCCACCAGGTCCGTGTCGCCAAACCGCGCATTCGAGTACTTGTCCGAGTCCACCGAGAGCCGCAGGATCTGGCCCTTGGCGAGCTCGGCCATGCGTGCGAACGGGTGGAAAATGGTCTGCTTCCACGCCGGCCCGTTCTCTTCCGAGAGGATCGGCGCAATGACGTTGACCAACTGGGCCTGGTTGGCGATCTTCACGCGGTCGCCGTGGCGGAGCAGCGAATTGAGCAGGGTACCCACCACAACGGCGTCGGTGACGTTGTACTTGTCCTCAATAACGCGCGGGTGTTCCCGCCAGCCTGCCTTGGCCACATTGTGCGGCTGGTCCTCGGTGTCCAGGCCGCGCTGGTACCAAACGTTCCACTCGTCGAAGGACAGGTTGATGTGCTTCTTGTGCTTGCCCTTGGCGCGCACGGCGTCCGCGGTGGCCACCACTGACTCAATGAAATAGTCAGTATCGACGGCGGAGGCAAGGAAGCTGCCCACGTCACCTTCATGTTCCTGGTAGTAGGCGTGGAGGGATACGTAGTCCACTTCGTCGTAGGTGTGGGTGAGGACGGTCTGCTCCCACGAACCAAAGGTGGGCATGCTGGAGCTGGAACTGCCGCAGGCCACCAGTTCAAGCGAGGGGTCCACGAACCGCATGGCTTTGGCGGCTTCCTGTGCCAGCCGGCCATACTCGTCGGCGGTCTTGTGGCCGATCTGCCACGGCCCGTCCAACTCGTTGCCGAGGCACCAGAGCTTGATGTTGAACGGGTCCTTGTGGCCGTTTTTGGCGCGGAGGTCGGACAGGTAAGTTCCGCCGGGGTGGTTGGCGTACTCCACGATCTCGCGGGCAGCATCCACTCCCCTGGTGCCAAGGTTGATGGCTTCCATGATTTCCGTACCGGCCTGCTTGGACCAGTCCACAAACTCGTGCAGGCCAAAGGCGTTGGTCTCCACGGTGTGCCAGGCACCGTCGAGCCTGCGCGGCCTGTTTTCCTTCGGGCCGATCCCGTCTTCCCAGTTGTAGCCCGAGACGAAGTTGCCACCGGGGTAGCGGATGACGGTGGCGCCGAGTTCCTTGACCAGCTTCATGACGTCCTGGCGGAAGCCGTTTTCGTCAGCCTCGGGGTGCCCGGGCTCATAGATGCCGGTGTAGACGCAGCGGCCCATGTGCTCCACGAAGGAGCCGAAGAGTCGTCGGGGTACCTCGCCAATGGTGAAGTCGCGGTCGAGGGTGATGCGTGCGCGGGACATGTATCTCCTTGGTTGTGATCTGAAACTGTTGTGTTGAAAACTGTTGGGTTCTGAAACTGGTGGTGGGCGCCGGGTGCCGGTCAGGTGCCGGCGAGTCCCGTCGTCGCGACGCCCTTGATGATCTGGCGTTGGAAGAACAGGAAGACGACGATCAGCGGCAGCGCTGCAAGCAGGGCGGACGCCATGTTCTGCGCGTACTGGATGCCGTAGGCGCTCTTGATGGTCTGCAAGCCGACTGGGAGGGTCAGCAGGTTGCCGTCGTTGGTGGCGATGAACGGCCACAGGAAGTTGTTCCACGCGCCGATGAAAACGAAGATCGCGACGGCGGCCAGGATGGGCCGGGACAACGGCAGGATGATTTGGGTGAAGATGCGCAAGCGGCTGGCGCCGTCCATCACGGCCGCTTCTTCGAGCTCGCGCGGGATTTGGTCGAAGAACTTCTTCAGCACGAACACCATCGCGGGGTGGATGACCTGCGGCAGGATGATGGCCCACGAGGTATCTATCAGGTTCAGCGCCAGCATTTGGTAAAACAGCGGGATGATCAGCACGGGCGGCGGGATGATGATGGACGCGATGATCACGGTCATCAGCACCTTCTTCCCCCTGAAATCGATCCGCGACAGTGCATATGCCACCAGTGCCGAGATCACCAGGGTGATGGCCGTGATGGCCGCCGAGGTGTAGAGCGAGTTCCATGTCCAGAGCGGGATGTTGCCGTCTTGGAACACCTTGACGAACGCTTCAGGAGTGAAGCCCGACGGCGGCAGCCAGGTGACGTCCGGAGCTGCGGCATCCGTCTCGGTCTTGAAAGCGGTGGCGGTGGCCCACGCGAACGGGATCAGCCACAGTACGGCAATAAAGGCGGCGACCACGATGGCCGCGATCCTGCCCACCGTCAGTTTCTTGCGGGGTTGGCGGATCTTGGGGCTGTTACCGGTGGTGGTGCTGGGGGCGGGAC
>NZ_JAJOHP010000065.1:0-26492 GCF_021109375.1 Arthrobacter sp. AK01 | reverse complement strand
GCTACAGCCGACACCCGCTGCACCACAGACAAAGAACTACGCGAACACATAAAACTGCTCCCCTCAAATCGGAACTGAAATTCTCAGTCCAACTTCAGGGGAGCAGTTCAAAAGGTGAGAGAGCGTGGGGACGGCGAAGGCCGGGAGCCTCTCCGAACCGGTCAACAGGTTCAGGGAAGCTCCCGGCCTTCAGGAACTTACAGCGGGGAGGCTACTTCTTGGCGCCCTTTTCCCAGCCGATGGTGGTCCAGTCAGGAACGTTGGAGAGGCTCTTGAACAGGGACGGGCCGTAGTTGGCCAGGCCTGTGCGCACAAACTGGATCTCCGGGCCGTTCAGCACGGTACCCATGGAGAAGTACTTCTCCATGTGCTTCTTCTCGACGTCCATGGCGGCCTTGTTGCGCTCTTTGTCATCAGCAATGGTTGCCAAGCGCGTGATTTCGGCGTCGAGCTCAGCATCACCCAAGCCGTTTTCGTTAGTGGCGGAGTCGTAGAACTGCTTCACGGCATCAGTGGCATCCGCGCCCACGGTGTAACCGGAGATGGTCACGTCGAACTCGCGTCCGCCGATGACCTTGCCGAAGTCAGCATCACCGCGCTGGTCAATGGACACATCCATACCAGCGGCCTGGAGCTGCTTCTGCAGGGTCTGCGAGGTTGCAGCCGTGGTGGGGTCGTCACCGAAGTTAGTGATCTTGAAGGAGACGGGGACGCCATCCTTCGCCATGATGCCCTTATCGTTGGCCGTGTAACCAGCGTCGGTCAGGACCTTCTTGGCAGCCTCAGTGCCGGTGTCCTTCACAGGGTAGTTGTCCTGGTAGTACTCGGAGAACGGCATCAGCATCATGGAGCCGGAGCTTTCCTCGGACCAGTTCAGGCCGTTGAAGCGGACATCGCGGATCGCTTTGCGGTCGACGGCGGTGAAGATCGCCTGGCGTACTGCGACGTCGGTCAGAGCCGGGCGCTTAGCATTGATGTTGAGACCACCGGCGAACAGGCGCTGACCGCGGCGGACCTCGGAGTTGGTGGTTCCTTCGAGTTGCTTGTAGCGGCCCAGGGTACGGCCGTTGGCTGCGTCGATTTCACCGTTCTTGAACGCAGCGATGGTTGCGCTCGGCTCCATCTGGCGCCAGATGACCTTTTCGAGGACCGGCTTCTGGCCCCACCATTTGTCGTTGGGCACCATGGTGACCGTCTTGGCGGTGGTGTCGTAGTTCTCCACCTTGAAAGGTCCCGCCATCCATTCGGGGTGCATGTTGCCTGCAAACCCCGTGTTGAAGATCTCGGGGGTATTGATGGCCGGGTGGATCAAGCCGAAGAAGAGGCCTTCCAACGGAAAGACCGGCTGGGTAGTGGTGACAATGACTTCTTTGTCGTTGGCACCTGCCTTGACTGAATCGACGAAAGCGTAAGCACCAGCGGTCACGATGTCGATTGACTTGTCTTCACCCTTGAGCATTTTCCAAGTGTTTTCGAACGTCTTGACGTCGATGGGCGTACCATCGTTCCACGTCGCTTTGTCGTTGACCTTGATGGTGATGGTCTGCTTGCCGTCCTTGACTTCGCTCTTGACGTCTTCGCAGAAGTCCTTGTTCGGCTCTGCCTTGCCATCGAAGTCCAGCTTCCAGCAGCCGCCAATGCCACCGCTGTTGATGGAGGCAGTGTTGACGGGAGTCATCAGGGCCGAATTGTCAGCGCTGTTGCCCACATTTGAGAAGCCATTGAAGTCCGGACCAATGCTGCCGACAGCAAGGGTGACCGTGCCACCCGGTTCCAGGTCTTTTGCTTCCTTGGCGTTGACGCTGATCAGCTTGCTGATGTCACCGCCTGCTTCTTCGGCCTTCTGCGAGGCCGGACCCGACGGCGTTCCCCCGCCGCAAGCGGTCAGCATGAGCGTCGCTGCGAGCGCTACGCCGCCGATCGTCGTGTATTTCTTCATGGTTTGCCCTTCATGTTTACGACTGGAATTTCATTTGCGAGTTGAGACCAGGGATTCATTTCAAATGCGTCATATGTCGTCAGGCATGCACCACCAGCATGTCGGCATCTATCTCTCCGTCCGGGAAGAAGCATGCGAAGTCCTGCGCGCCTTCCTTCTCAGAAGCCAGTGGCGGCTCCAGAGTAAGGCACTTCTCCTGCTTCGCGGCAGGTAGCGCGGCGAACACAGGACAACGCGTGGCGAAATTGCATCCCTTGGGCGCATCCAACGGGCTGGGAAGGTCACCCTGCAGGATGATGCGTTCGCGGGTGCGCTCCAGGTTGGGGTCCGGCACCGGGATGGCGGACAGCAGGGCCCTGGTGTAGGGGTGGCGTGGGTTGTCGAAGACGTCGTCCACGTCGCCGGTTTCCACGATCTTGCCCAGGTACATCACGGCCACACGGTCTGAAATGTGGCGGACCACCGAAAGGTCGTGGGCCACCATCAGGTAACTCAGCCCCAGTTCGGCCCGGAGCTTGTCCAGCAGGTTGATGACCCCTGCTTGGACGGAGACGTCCAAGGCAGAGACCGGTTCGTCCAGGACCACGAGCTTGGGATTGACCGCGAGCGCCCGGGCAATGCCGATACGCTGACGCTGGCCGCCGGAGAATTGGTTGGGGAAGCGGTTCACGTGGTCCGGCTGCAGGCCCACCAGCTTCATGAGTTCCATGATGCGTTTCTTGATGGCGGCCTTGGGCATCCCCAAGTTCTCAAGGGGTTCCGCCAGGACTTCATACACGGTGAAACGCGGATCCAAGGCGCCTGTGGGGTCCTGGAACACCATCTGCATTTCCTTGCGCATGGCCATCTTGGTCTTGTGATCCGTGGCCACCTTGTTGCTGACGCCGCCGATGATCACTTCGCCCACCTGGTCCGGGTGGAATTCCATAATCTCCAGGAGCGTGGTGGTCTTGCCGCAGCCGGACTCACCCACGATGGAGACACACTCACCCTCGCGGATATCGAAGCTCAGGCCGTCCACGGCCTTGACCGTGCCGATCCGCCGCTTGATCAGCGCACCCTTGAGCAAGGGGAAGTGCTTTTTCACGTCCTTGAGTTCCAGGACCTTGTCGCGCTCGACGCGGGCAACGCCGTCGAACTTTGAGATGGGCTTGGGCGGCGCGTGGAAGATCCTGTGGGCGTCAGCGTCGTTGGACAGCTCCTGCGACTTGATGCACGCTGCCTTATGCCCCAGCGTCTGGCCCTCAACACCGGGCACGGGTAACAGCTCCGGCTCGCCATGCAGGCAGGCGTCGCTGACCAGGGGGCAACGGGCCGCGAACGAGCAGCCCGTCACCGGCAGGGCGAGGTTGGGCGGAGTCCCTTCAATGGGAACCAAGGACTGCTTGGTGGCCGTGTCTACTCGCGGAACCGCGCCGAGGAGGCCCAGCGTGTACGGCATCCGCGGGTTGTAGTAGATGTCCTCCACCGTGCCGGTTTCCACGGGCTTGCCCGCGTACATGACCATGATGTCGTCGGCCATGCCGGCAACGACGCCGAGGTCGTGCGTGATCATGACGACGGCGGCGCCGGTCTCCTCCTGCGCGGTGTGCAGGACTTCCAGCACCTGCGCCTGGATGGTGACGTCGAGCGCCGTCGTGGGTTCATCGGCGATGAGTACCCGCGGATCGTTGGCGATGGCGATGGCGATCATGACGCGCTGGCGCATGCCGCCGGAAAATTCGTGCGGGAAAGCCTTCAGCCTGTCCTTGGGGCTCGGGATACCCACCATGCGCAAGAGGTCGACGGCGCGGGCTTCTTTGGCCTGCTTGCTCATGGTCTGATTGTGGACGGTCAGTGCCTCGATGATCTGGGTGCCCACCGTGTAGACGGGGGTGAGCGAGGACAGTGGGTCCTGGAACACCATGGCGATGTCGTTGCCGCGGTGCTTGCACATGGCTTTGTCGCTGAGGCCCAGGAGTTCCTTGCCTTTGAAGCGCACCGAGCCGGTGATGTCCGCAGTTTCCGGGAGGAGCCCCATGATGGCCATGGACGTCACGGACTTACCGGAGCCGGATTCCCCCACGATGCCCAGGGTCTTGCCTGGCATGAGGTCGAAGTCCACTCCACGGACGGCGTGGACCACGCCGTTTTCGGAGTTGAAGCGCACGTTCAGGTCGCGGACGCTGAGGACAGCGTCGCCGGGTGCGTAGAGTCCGGCGTCGCGGAGGCGCTCGGCGGGTGTGGTGTTGGTGCTCATTTGTTGGTCTTCTTTGCGGTCTTGGTCTTCGCCCGGCCAATGGAGCTGGAGCTGGGGTCGAAGGCGTCACGGAGGCCGTCGTTCATCATGGCCAGCGAGCCGGTCAGCAGGAACATGACAGTCAGCGGTACCCAGAACATCCACGGGAAGGAGGACACCTGGCCCGTGGCCTGCCCAATGAGGACGCCGAGGCTGACGTCCGGGAGCTTAATGCCGATGCCGATGAAGGAGAAGGCGACTTCGGCAAGGATTGCCCCGGTGATGCCACGGGTGAAGTCGAGGACCAGCAACGAGCCGATGTTGGGAACCAGGTGACGCCAGACGATACGCCGGGACGGGACGCCCATGTACTTGGCGGCCTTGACGTAGTCGCGCTGCATCAGGGACATGGACAGCGAGCGCACCAGGCGGGCGGTGCCCATCCAGCTGAAGAACAGCAGGACGATCACCAGCAGGAGCCAGCTGGGAAGGTCCTTCAGGCCACCGCTTCCGCTGGTTGCCACGGCCACCACCAGGATGGCGGGCATCATGATGAGTGCTTCGAGGATGAACAGCATGGTGGCGTCCACCTTGCCCCCGAAGAACGCCATGGTGCAGCCATACACGGCGGAGATCAGCACGGACAAGCCGCCCACGATCAGGCCGATGAGAATGGAGGTCCGAGTGCCGTCCACTATGAGTGCCATGAGGTCGATGCCAGCCTGCGTGGTACCGAGCAAGTGGTCCGGTGACGGCGGCATGCCGATGTTCAGAGGATCAAGAGTGTCCTTGTCCCACGGCGTGAGGAAGCCGCCAAAGATGGAGAAGAGGAACAACGCTACGAAAACGAACAGACCGGCGACGGCGGTCCGGTTCCGCATGAAGCGACGGAAGATAATCCGGGACTTCCCAATGACGACGTCCTGGTCAGCTACCCTGGCCTCGTCGATTTCCGCGATGGGATCGATGATGTTGGTCATTACTGGACCCTCACTCGCGGATCGACCAGCGTGGTGGCGAAGTCGGCAAGGATCGCGCCGATCGCGAAGATCACCGAGCCGTAGGCCAGCGTGGCCGTGGCCACGTTGACGTCCTGCAGGCCAATCGACTGGATACTCCACAGGCCGATGCCCGGCCAGGCGAAGATGGCCTCGGCGAAGAAGCCGCCCGTGAAGATTGCCGGGATGGTGAACGCGATGCTTTGCGCCACTGGGATGAAGGAGACGCGCAGCGCGTGCTTCCTGATCGCCTGGTTCCGGGTCAGCCCCTTGGCCCGGGCAGTGCGGACAAAATCGGCGTTGACGTTGTCAAGCAAGTACTGCCGCTGGGCGATCTGGTAGCCCGCCCAACCGAAGATGGTCATGGCGAAGGTGGGCACGGCGTAGTGGGCCACAAGATCAACGAACGCGGGCCAGCCTGGCTCAATTCCCGGCGTCGAAATTCCTGTGACGAAGAAGATGCGCTCGCCTACGGCCTCATTGACGCTGATGGCACCCAGCTGCACCAGGAAGTAGGCGATGGGTGCCGGGAGGATGTGGACCAGGTAGCTGTAGGACGTGATGACACGGTCCTGGAACTTGTACTGGCGTGCGGCGGAATAGACGCCGAGGGCGACGCCGATGACCAGCGTCAGGATGATCGAAGCAATGAACAGCCGGGTGGAAACCAGCACGCGGTCGGCGAATTCGGCGTTGACGAACGCGCCGTTCGGGCTGCGGCCCCAGTCCCAGCGGGTGATGATGCCACCGAGCCAGTGGATGTAGCGTTCCCAAGGGTTCAAGTCCGGGTCCAAGCCCAGTCCACGGAAAGACGCAGCTACCTGTTCAGGGGTTGGCCGCGGAATTTTCTCTTGCTCGAGAACTGCGGGCTTGAGCGTTGAGACTGCCAGGAAGTAGCCGGCACTTGTGGTCAGGAAGATCATGATCAGGTAGATGCCCGACCGCTTCATCAGATATTTCAGCATGTCGGGTGGCTGCCCCGAATCGTGGCAAAACTCAATGCTCGTCCTTCCGCGGTTCCCGGCTGTGGCCGGCGTCAGCTACGAATTGGCGCAGCGGGTTGTTGGGTCCCCCGCACCCCTTCAGTGATCACCAGCCCTGTATGGCATGCGTCACATTCAAGAGGAAACTACCACAATAACTGCTTCACGTTTTGCTTCGCTGCCCTCAGTTTCGCGCCTGCAGCCAGATTGTTATGTGCAGACTGCGTCACGCTTCCGACCCTGGAGACACTGATACGCCCATGGCGGCCGCGATGGGGGCGCTAACAGGTTCGGCGGGAGGGCTGCGGCGCTAGGCCGTCCGCAGGAGGCGCGTGATCAGCTCGCGCCAGGAGTCGGTCAGGCGTGTGGGTGAAATGCCTCGAACGCGGACGTCGTCCACTATCCGCTCGGGATCCAGCGCGTAGGTGAGTGACATCGCCATGACCCAAGGGTCGGCGATACCACCCTCCCGAAGCAGGACTTCCATGTGGCGATGCGAGAGCTTGGTGGCCGGAACGTCGAACCTGTTGCGCGTGGCAGCACCCGCGGCCTTCAGGAGTTCACCATTTTCAAGGACGAAATAGATCCGGCCTTCTCCAAACGCCATCAGCCGCTCGAGGGGCGGTGCGCCCGGACCCAAGGGTGGTGGACCGAACATGAAGCCGTGCTGGAACTCAGACTCAGAATCGCTCAAGAGAGTCATCATGAGCCCCGCCCTGCTGCCAAAGCGGCGGAACACGGTCCCTTTGCCCACGTGGGCCTTGCAGGCGAGTGCATCCATGGTCAGCGCTTCGGCGCCGAACTCAGCCACCAAGTCCCGGGCAGCGTTGAGTAAGCGCTCACGATTCCTCGCTGCGTCACTGCGCTCGTGCGGCGCACCAAGGGGCACGTCCGGCCGGATTGGGATCGAGCTCACAGAAATATTCTAGACCCCGGGAATAGAAAGCGGACCGTGGTCCGTTTAGTATCGGTGAAGGCTCCACAGCCCAGTTACCGCAGGTCCGGTTCCGCGAGGGACTGGGCCAGACACAAGGAGACACCATGTCCAAGAGCACAGTTCTTACCCTCGTCGGCAGCCTGCGCGCCGATTCCCACAACAAGAAGCTCGCCGAAGCCATCCAGCTGAACGCACCCGAGAACGTCGACGTGCAAATCCACGGCTCACTGGGCACCATCCCCTTCTACAACGAAGACATCGACGTCGAAGGCCAGGTCCCCGCCGAAGCTGCCGCCCTCCGCGCTGCAGCAGCCGAAGCCGACACGATCCTGTTGGTCACCCCCGAGCACAACGGCACCATGCCCGCATCGCTGAAGAACGCCATTGACTGGCTGTCCCGCCCGTTCGGCGCCGGCGCCCTCTCCGGCAAGCCGACCGCCGTCGTCGGAACCGCTTTTGGCCAGTTCGGTGGCGTGTGGGCGCAGGACGAAGCCCGCAAGGCTGTGGGCATCGCCGGCGCCAAGGTCCTGGAAGATGTCAAGCTGGCTGTCCCGGGTTCCATGATCCGCTTCGCTGAACTGCACCCGAAGGACGACGCCGAGGTTGTTGAGCAGATCAAGGGCATCTTCGAGCCCCTGACGGCCGTCCAGGAAGAAGAAGCGGCCGCCTAGTCTCTTCGCTTCTGATGCCCCTGTTCCGCAGCTTGCGGGACGGGGGCATTTGCCTTCCCACGCGTCGCCGGACCGCTGCCGGCTTCAGCGTGATCAACTCTTGTCCGAACCGTCACCGTAGCGGCATGTTGCGCTGCGCCCATGCGTCCTAACGTTGGAGGTACAGGTGGACGGACAGGAGCGCGGGCTGTCATGCATGCCGGACGGGGATTCACAAGTACGACGGCGATCGCCGCTGCCTGCCTCGTCTTCAGCCTGGGGGTGGCTGGCTGTACATCGATTCCGGCCAGTCCCGAAGGCGCAGGGCCCGCAAGTGCCCGTCCTTTGCCGACGGTTTCCGTGACTGCTTCGGCCAGCATGACGCCCATAGTTTCCACGCCTGGCACTCCGTCTGTTGCCGTACCCGCCGCACCTCCCTCGACCGCCTCAGTTTCCTCGGCCCCCTCACCAACGCCGACGCGGTCCCCTCCCAGCGCTCCGGCAGCCATCCCCGCGCCTCCTTCGGCCTCTCCAACTGAGCCAGGTTCCGCCGTCGAGCCTTCCCCCGAACCGGGCACCAGCGCGCCCGAACCTTCACCAACCGCCACCGTGGTCCCCGTGGATGCAGACACCTCGGGGCCGGCGGTCTACTACGTGGCAATCGACGACGGCGGCTCCCGCGGCGTGCGCTTCGGCTGCAACGACAGCCTGGTTCCGGTCCGCGGCGTGGCTGTGCCCGGCGATCCCCTGACCGTTGCTCTGGGAAGACTGCTGGAAGCCGGAATGCCCGTGGACAGTGATGCCGCACTCTACGACGCACTGGCAGGTTCCTCGTTGCGCTACTTGTCCGGCTACATGAGCGGGGCCACCGTAGTGGTGAACCTCAGCGGATCATTGAGGCCCGGAGGGGTGTGCGACATTCCGCGCATCCAAGCGCAACTGACGCACACCATCGTGTCGGCCAGCGGAGCGTCGCGGGCCGAGATCTACGTCAACGGCCGGACATTGACCGAGGCCTTGAGCGTGCGGTGAGCATAGGCTTGGGGGACATCTTGATGGGGGGGAAACGCTGCATGACCAGTCCTGAACTTCACGTGTGGCCACGGTTTGATGGCGGGTACCGCCGCTCGGACGTGTGTGCCGTGGTGGGTCATGGTGATGAGGTCTGGGAGCGCGCCACGGAGCAGGTGCTCCGCTGGGGTGTGAAGACCGCGAGCGGGTTCTCCGTCAATTCACCGGAGCCCGTGTCTGCCGGCGATCGGGTGCTGGTCACAGCGCATTTTCTGGGCTTTCGGGTGCTGGAACCGGTGGAAGTTGTGGCCGTCGTGCAAGAGCCGGACAGGGTGGGATTCGCGTACCGCACCCTGCCGGGGCACCCTGTTTCAGGCGAAGAAGCGTTCATCGTGCACCGCAATGGGGAGCAGGTGAGCTTGACCATCCGTTCGCTGACAGCGCCGGCGCCGCAGCAGCCGTGGAGAGTGCTCTACCCGGCTCTCCTGGTGCTGCAGAAGGTGGTGCGGCGTAGGTACCTCCGGACGCTGCGCTGATTCCTTCACGCCGTTGCTATCGCCAGCACCCTCCGCAGGGCCCACGCCACGCGCAACAAGGCAAGGACAGAAGCGAAGGCCAGCACGAACACCACGGCTTCGGGAATCCATAGTCCCGTGGCGGCGCCTCCTTCGAGGACAACCGTGACCAAGGCGGCAACCACCAGAAGGCCAAGACCCGGGATGGCGAACAGGAATACCTCACCGATCTGGCGGCGGTGGGCTGCTGACAGCTTCTCCAACGGTAGTTCCCGCTGGCCCGGCGCTGCCTTCTTGCCGAGCACGTTAATGAGCATGGAAACACTCGTGAGGGTCAACCCTGCCGTGGCACCGGCCAAGGTGGCCAGAGTCTGGAAGAGGGTTCGCCGGGCTCCGGCATCAACACCTTCCAGCATCAGCGGCTGACGCGCCAACAACCCGATCCCCAGCCAGATCACAACAGCGAGAACCGCCCAAAGGAAGTCGGCTGTGGGGTGCAGCAGGAACCAGCGCCACAGGGTCCGGCGACGCCCTGTGTGCTGGAGATCAACCTCGTACAAGCTCATGTCCCGCACCGCCCTGGGCTTCCTCATCACGCCTTGTGGCGGCCACTAGTGCTTCCCGCACGGCGGCCATTCCGCCCGCGACGATGTCCGGTACCAGGCTGGCGTCAGCCGAGCCTTTGACGTCCGGCAAGGTCCGCGCGAAAAATTCCTCGTTGTCCCTGGCCTGCTTGTTGAGGATGGCGATGGCCTCGGCCACCGACTTCTGCGGATCGTTGAATACGTCCGGGTCAACCTCGATATGCGAAATGAACCGCTCCTTGAGCAAATCCACCACCTCACGATCGCCGGTCAGCGAGTCCTTGCCCTCCGCCACGACGTAGTCAAAGTGCTCCACGGACCCTGCCCTGCGGAAGAGGTCGATGAGTTGTTGAATGCGGTCCCGGATCCGCTGCTTGTCCTCCGCTTTTCCGGACCGGCCAACGCTGAGGGAAATGCGAAACGTTCCCTCGTTCATGAGGCGGGAGGCACTGTCCAGGACGTCGGCCCATTCGCCTTCCATCAGCTTCCCCGACAGGCGCTCTGCTGGAAGGGCGAACTCGAAACGGCTCACTTCAAGCCGGGTGAGGATTTCCTCGATGTCCTCCCTCACCACCGGAACAAGGCTTGGTTCCAGTCCCAGCATTCCGCCAAGGTACTCCGCCATCCGTGAGGCCCGGGGACCGTTGCCGCTGGTGAGTACCGCGATGACGTTCCTCTTCAGGAACGCGAAATACGTGGTCTCCAGCAGGTGGTCGCCCGGAGCCAGTGGCAGGGGTTTCCGTCGACCAAGGGCGTCACCGACACTGGGCAGGTTGGTGTCCCGGACCCGGTCAAGCAGAATCACGGGATGCGGCGAAGATGCCACTGCCTGGGCGAGCAACACCGTTCCGTCCACGCTGGTGAAATGCCGGTCCGTCGCCGCATCCTGGGCTTTCTTCAGGACCTCTGCCACCCGTCGCGCTGGAAATGGACGGCTGAGCTCGTCACCGTTCAGCTGTTCCATGCGCCAGAACTGCACACTACGCCGTGCCATGGAGCCTCCCCTCGTCTTCCACATGACCAAAGCTACCGGCGGGGTCCGACAATAAAGGCGGGTGCCGCCGTCGTACCTTCCGCCGCTTCAGAGGCTGTATTTGGGCCCCTCTGCGAAGAGGGCGTCCATCTCGTCGTGACTCCGCGTGCCGGCGAGGCCGGCCCAGTTGCCGTCCCCGAGGATCTCCTTGGCTACCCGCGCAACCTTGGCGTAGGCCGCTTTGGCGGTGCTGCCTCCGATGCTGACGCGACGCACGCCGGCGTCGTGCAGTTCAAGCGGCGACGGGGCACCCACACCCGCCAACGCGTTGAGTGGCGCCGGAATCCGGTTGGACAACTCGTGGAGGACATGCAGATCCACGACTCCGGGCACGAAAACTCCGTCAGCGCCGGCAGTGAGGTAAGACTCGGCACGCCGCAGCGTCTCGTCATATGCAGCGTCCGGGAAGCGGCCGGAGAGGTAAGTGTCCGTGCGTGCATTGATGAACAGCGGGATCCCGCGATCATCGGCCGCGGCGCGGATGAGGGCAATCCTGCGCGACTGTTCGCCGATCCCGGTGAGCGGTTCGGCGCCGGAGTCTTCAATATTGATCCCAACAGCGCCCGCGTCCAGGACGGCATGGACGGTGGCCCGGAGCTCGTCGTCGGTCCGCCCGTACCCGGTCTCGATGTCCGCGGTCACGGGCAGGGTGGTGGCGCCGACCACCCGCCCCAAGGCTGCCATCGCCAACCCCCACGGCACGTGATCCTCATCCCGGAACCCCAGGCTCCAGGAGACGGCCGAACTTGAGGTAGCAATCGCCGTCGCCCCTGCATCCTGGACCACGCGGGCGGAAGCCGCGTCCCATACATTCACGAGCACCAGGGGCGTAGGCCCGGCGTCGTGGAGTTTGTGGAACTGTTCGGCCTTGGTCACGGATCCCCGGTGCGCTGTCATAGCTACATTCCAGCCCTTCCGGATCGCGGCGTAAAGCGTGACCTGCGAAACTGGGGCAGATTCGAAAACAACTGTTGCCTCATTAGCAACATCGAGGAGTATCCTGTGACTGTGACCCACGAAACATTGGATGCCGGCGCAACGCTGCCCGCTGAAGCCATCGACGCCATTGAGCGGGCCGCCACGGCCGCCCACCCGCACGAGGAACTTTTCTCCGAGCGGGCCGCCAATATCAAGCAATCCGCTGTCCGCGACGTCTTCGACATCTCGATGCGGCCAGGCCTTGTATCGCTCGCAGGCGGCAACCCGTATCTGCAGTCGCTGCCGCTGGACAAACTCGGCCAGACCGCCGCCCGCATCATCGCCGAAGAGGGAATGACTGCCCTGCAGTACGGCGGCGGCCAGGGCACCGAAGAGCTCCGCAGGCAGATCTGCGACATCATGGCCGCCGAGGGAATCACCGATGCCCTTCCCGAGAATGTGGTGATCACTGCCGGGTCCCAGTCGGCCCAGGACGTGGCCACCAAGGTCTTCTGCAACCCTGGGGACGTTGTCCTGGTGGAGAACCCCACCTACGTAGGCGCCCTGAATACGTTCGAGGCGTACCAGGTACAGGTGGAACCGATCGAAATGGACGACGACGGCCTGGTGCCGGAGCTTCTGGAGGCCCGGATCGCGGCGCTCCAGTCAGAGGGCAAGAACATCAAGTTCCTCTACACCATCCCCAACTTCAACAATCCCTCCGGAATCACGCTGGCGGAGGACCGCAGGCAGCGGATCGTAGATATATGCCGCGACGCGAATATTATTGTGCTGGAGGATAACCCGTACGGACTCCTGCGCTTCGACGGTCGCCCGATCGCCCCCATGCGCGCGGCCAACCCGGGCGATGTGATCTATCTTGGCTCCTTCTCCAAGATCTTCGCACCCGGGCTCCGGATCGGCTGGGCACTTGTTCCGGCCCACTTGCAGCGGCGTTTCTACCTCGCATCCGAGGCCGTGACGCTCTGCCCGCCGCCGCTGAACCAAATGCTCGTCTCGGCATATCTCCGCGAGTACGACTGGCAAGGCCAGATCGACACCTACCGTGAGCTCTATGCAGAACGCTGCAAGGCACTGCTCTCCGCACTGGACGCGTACATGCCGGACGGCCTGACCTGGACGCGGCCGGATGGCGGGTTCTTCGTGTGGGTCACCCTGCCCGAAGGAGTAGACACCTACCCGCTGCTCGCGAAGGCCATCGACGCCGGTGTGGTCTTCATCCCCGGTGCGGCCTTCTCCCCCGCTGACGGACCCTCAAACAAGCTCCGCCTCGCGTTTAGTGCCGTTCCCCCGGATACGATTGCCGAAGGCGTCCGCCGCTTGGCACCAGTTTTGGCAGAAGCCATCACAGCCACCAATGAAGGAGCAGCACAATGACCGGAGTTGTGATTGTCGGAGTAGACGGCAGCGAGACGGCGATGAGGGCAGCCCAGGCTGCCCAGCAACTGGCGATTGGCCTCGGAGCCAACCTGCGCGTGGTCAGTGCTTTCGACAGCAACCGCACTGAGGTGGTCGAGATCGGCACCGATAAGTGGATCGTTTCCGACGCCGCCGAAGCTGAAGCAGTGGCCCGCACCGTGGCTGAACGGCTGACGGATGACCGCTTGGAAGTCACCTACTCAGCTGCCCGCGGCAAGCCGGGCGAAGCCTTGGTTAAGGAAGCAGAAATGCAGGACGCGCGCCTGATCGTTGTAGGCAACCGTCGCATGCAAGGCCTGGGCCGGGTGCTGGGCAGTGTGGCCAACACCGTTGCCCACACCGCCCCTTGCGATGTCTACATTGCCAAGACCGACCAGCCGTAAAGTGAGCTGAATCACTCCGCCGGGTGGGGAGACTCACCCGGCGTTTGGCGTATTTTGGGACTGCCTTCAATCCCAACCGTTATAAAATCGAGATGCCCCCAATGGCGTGCGCCACCATCCACTTCTCGATTTCAGGGGAATTTTCTTGCTTACCTTGCAGCCGCGCCAACGCGTGGGCCACGACATCCTCCTTGCCCGCCACGGCAACAACATCAGCACCATGCGGTACGACCGCAGCAACGATCGCATCATCGCGATGCTGGATGACGGCTCCTGGGACAGCGCCCCCAACATGATCTCCCCCAGCCTCGAGATGCCCGAGACCTTCGGCAGCGTCTTCCGCAAGGACTGGCGTTTCCTCTCCGTGGCCTGCGTTGCCATGGTCACCGTGGCCGCCATTGCCATGGGCATCAGCGTTGAAATGGCCAACAACATGTCGACGACGGAACTTCAGGCGCTGCTGGTCAGTTACCCGGCGTTCTAGCGGCTGCCCGCCACCTCGGGAGACTGCGCGGCCCCATCGACGCGCGTGCCGTCGTCGAAGTTCAGTCCGACGTGGCCTCCCGCTTTCCGGCGGCGCACGAAGAAGATCGCCAAGCCCACGGTAAGCCACGCGGCTCCCAGCAGGTACGTGAACCAAGCGAGCGACGTCCAGAGCCATCCGATGGACGCAAACCCGAGCAGGGGCAGGACCAGATTCCGCAGGGTCCCCTTCGCTCCCCTCTTCCGCAGCTCGAAGAACAGCACCTTGATGGTTGCCAGGTTCACCACTGCGAAGGCGATCAAAGCCCCGAAGTTGATCATGTACACGGCTTGCTCCAATGTAATGAACAGGGCAACCAGGGATATTGCCGATACCAGCAAGGCGGCAACGTACGGCGTCCGGAAGCGGGGCTGGAGTTTCGCGAGTCCGCCGGGCAGGATTCGGTCCCGTCCCATTGCATAGATGACGCGGCTGACACTCATCTGGGCTGCGGTACCGCAGAGAACCAAGCCAGCGAGGTTGACCACCACGAACACCACCATCAGCACGTCTCCGCCAGCACGCTGCATGAGCTCCGTGCCCGCAGCGTCGAGGTTTTCGATTGATCTCCAGTCCGGTGCAATGACGCTACCCGCCACGGAAAAGAGTGTGTAGCCCAAACCGGCGAAGAGCGTGGACAGGATGATGCCGCGCGGCACGTCCCTTTTGGGGTTTCTCGTTTCCTCGGACAAAGTGGAGACGCCGTCGAATCCCAGGAACGCGAAGGCGACAATGGCCGCCGCGGCCATGACCGGCGCTATGCCGCCGTCGCCCAAGGTTAGCGGACGGATGATGCTCTGGACCGAAAGGTCCGGGGCGTTGAGTACTGCCAGAACAACGAAAACAAGGATGACCAGCACCGATGCGGCCACCACCACGAAGTTCATCTTCTTGATCCAGGCAACGCCGATCACGCTGAAAAGCCCCACCACCAGAAGACACACCAAGACTGCCAGCTGAGGCGGTATGCCGGGCAGCAAACTGTTGAGGTAGAGGCCAAACAGCAGGAAGTTCACCATGGGCAGGAATACGTAATCCAGCATCATGGCCCACCCCACAAGGAAGCCCACCGGCTTGCCGAAGGCGCGGGAAGCGTACGCATACGCGCCGCCGGTCACCGGAACGTGGCGTGCCATCTGGCCGTAACTGTGGGCCGTGAACAGCATTGCGATCAGGGCCGCCATGTAGGCGGCCGGCAGATGCCCGTCGCTGATCTCGGTCCCGGCGCCGTACACCGCCACCACGGACAGAATGCCCATGGAGGTCAGGCCGAAGGCGACCAGTGACGGCAAGCCAAGGACACGCTTGAGGGTAGGCCCTGATGCAGGAGCCTCCGGTGCGCTGGTTGGGGTGGTGTGCATGGCGTTCTCCTCGATGCGATCCGCATCACATAAATGAATGTTGTTCATTAGATTAGGCGAGGGCGTCGCTCATGTACAGGTTTTGGTATGCCAAATCTAGAATCTAATGAGATTGATGCTGACATAGGCGCCTATAGGTGCCGTGTAGCATTCCTTGGAACTCAACGTTTATGGATTTTGGTATACCGTAGTGGTTCACGAGAGGACCCTCAATGACTGCACCCGAAATGCCGGCGAAGGCTCATGGCCACGGGCCCGGAGGGCATCCTCCCTTGCTGACGCCAGGGTTCGTGGACGCACACATCCATCCGGACAAGACCACCTGGGGCGGCCGGTGGTTGTCCCGCCCACATGCTCATACGCTGGCGGAGCTCATCGGGAACGACCTGAAGGCGCAGCTTTCGTTTCCCGATGATGTTGAGGAGCGCGCCTACTCACTCATGAGGCAAGCCGTTGTCAACGGGACCATGTCCATGCGGGCGCACGTGGACGTAGGCACGCAAATCGGCCTCAAGAATATCCACGGAGTCAGGGCAGCTGCTGAGCGGCTGGCCCCTTACCTCGACGTCCAGATCGTGGCTTTCCCGCAATTCGGGTTGCTGAGCAATCCCGGCACGCGGGACCTCATGGAGGCCGCACTGTCGGAAGGGGCCGACCTGGTGGGCGGCATCGACCCTGCGACGCTGGACGGAGACCTCCACGGCCATCTGGACGCCGTCTTCGGAATCGCGAACAAGCATGGCAGGGACCTGGACATCCACCTCCACGATGGGGGCACGGAAGGACTGGCCCAGCTGCGTGCGGTCGCGCAGCGTACCTTGGCGGAGGGCATGCAGGGGCGTGTCACGATCGGGCACGCCTTCGCACTCTGCGATACCGCCCACCCGGAGCTTGGGGCCACCCTGGACGCAATGGCGGAGGCCGGGATGTGGATGGCGACATGTGCCCTCGGTGCAGATCCCGTCCCCACGCTGGATCTCATGGAGAGCCATGGGGTCAAGGTTGCCCTCGGATCAGACGGTGTCCGCGATGCTTGGTCACCCTACGGCACGGGCAGCATGATGGACCGTGCACACCTCCTGGGTTACCGCACCGGCGCCTTGACCGATGCAGAACTCGAACGCTGTTTCCGGATCGCTACCACCGCCGGGGCAGAACTCGTCGGATCGGCAGCGGTGATCGGCTTCTCCGACGCCGGGTCCGATGATCGACTGGAATTCGCAGCCGCTTCAATCCCTGAGTTGGTGGTGGACAGGCCTGCCCCGCTGCGGGTTGTCCGGAACGGGCGAACGGTGACCCTTTAGGCGGTGACCGGTGAGGCGGTGCCCCTTAAGGCTCAGTGCCTAGAGCATCCACTCCCGCAGGAGCCACCACAATCCTGCGATCACCACTCCGCCGAACAGCGAGCCCACGATGACTTGGCCCAGGGTGTGGGCACGCAGGACCAAACGAGACCAGCCCACTGCAGGTACCAGGAGCAGCACCGGCAGCCAGGCTGGTCCAAACATCGAAATGACAATGACGGCGGCCGCAGCAAGGGCAGACGCGTGCCCGCTCATCTTCCAGAAGGCACTCACCACCGCCAAGACGGCGATGCCTCCGATGAGAGCGATGATCATCACCGAAACGCTCGCCGGTCCATCCAGCAGCTGCAACACCATCAGCCCGACCACCACTGACACCAGGGCCATCAACAGCAACGCTGGCCTTTGGCGCCGGTCGCTGACATGGTGGTCCGTGATCCTGCCCAATTTGACCATTACCAATACGTACGCCAGTGGCAGGACACAGACGAACAGGGCCGCAAGCAGTCCGAACCACATTGTCCCCGGGAAACCCGGTTCGATTGCAGGGCTGATCAACAACAGCACCAACACGACAATTGGCGGTTGGAACACTTCCGTCAGCACACGGGCAACCGTGCGCCAGGGCCCCGTCACCAGCTGAGGAGGCAGGTGGCCGGTTTCCGGCGCCTCCAATCCGGAAAAGGTTGGGGCAGCAGCTTTCCGGTCAGTCAAGCAACAGCGCCGGTTCTTCGAGAATCGCCGCAACGTCGGCCATGAATCGCGCCGACAGATCGCCGTCCACCACGCGGTGGTCGAATGAGCCGCCAAGCGTGGTGATCCACCGCGGAATAACTTCGCCATCCAGAACCCAGGGCTTCTGCTTGATGGTTCCAAACGCGATGATGGCAACTTCGCCCGGGTTGATGATGGGTGTTCCGGTGTCAATGCCCAGGGCGCCGATGTTGGTGATGGTCAGGCTTCCGCCCTGCATCTCAGCAGGCTGCGTCTTCCCCGCGCGGGCTTTGGTGGCCAACTCGTTGAGCGCCAGGGCCAATTCCTTGAGCGAAAGGTCTTGGGCGTCCTTGATATTCGGGACCATGAGTCCCCGCGGGGTTGCAGCGGCGATACCCAGATTCATATAGTGCTTGACCTGGATCTCGGCGTTTCCGTTCCCGTCGGCATCATCCACCCAGGTGGCGTTGACGCTGGGGTTGCGGGCCGCAGCCCAGATCACGGCCTTGGCCAGGATGAGCAGGGGCGAGACCTTGATGCCTTCGAAGTCGCGGGAAACCTTGAGGCGCTTGACGAACTCCATGGTGCGGCTGGCGTCCACATCCACGAAAATGCTGACGTGGGGAGCCGAGAAGGCTGAATCCACCATGGCCTTGGCCGTGGCCTTGCGGACGCCCTTGACCGGCATGCGCTCCACGCGCTGGTCCTGCGGCTTCTTGGACGCACCCCAGAAAGAATCCGCCTGATCGTGCTCGGCGTCGCGCTGTGCCTGGTAGCTCACCAGGTCTTCGCGGGTCACCTCGCCGCGCTGCCCCGTTGCCACCACATCGGCGAGGTCGATTCCGAGGTCGCGGGCAAACTTGCGCACGGGAGGCTTGGCGAGAACCTTGTTGACCAGGCCGCTGATGGTGCCAGTAATCGCTGCGCCGCGGGATGCTGCCGTCTGCCCGACAGAAGATTGCGGGGTCTGCTGTTGTGGGGCAGGAACCTGGGTGGACGGGGCCTGGAGGACCGGCGCCGGGGCGACGGGCTCGACGGCGGCGCGTGCCGGCGTCGTACGATGCGAGACCGGGGATTCGGCTGCTTTGGCGGCCAGTACGGCTTGGTTGTCCTGGACCGTGCCTTCGGCGTTCTCGGCGACGGCAGCTGCCTCAACCGAGCCCGCCGGACGCTTGCGCGCACGGCGTTTGACGGCGTCGGCCTTGGGTCCTGAACCTACCAGCGGACCGCCGGCCGGACGGTTATCGTCGTCGTCGGCCGGGAGCTTGCCGTAGAGGGGCATCTCGACGGCCGGTGACTCAGGGGCAACTGGCGTCCCTTCACCCTCCTGGCCTTCGGAAACAGCGATGATCGCCGTGCCGACCTCAACCGTGATGCCTTCATCGACGAGCAGCTCCGTGACGGTGCCCGCAAAGGGCGAGGGCAGCTCTACGAGCGACTTGGCCGTCTCGATCTCGCACAAGACATCGTTAATGGCAACGACGTCGCCCGGCTTGACCTTCCAAGCCACTACCTCGGCCTCGGTCAGGCCCTCGCCAACGTCCGGCAGGTTGAATTTCTTTACAGTCACAGTGGTCCTCGATTTCCGGTTACCAGGCCGCGAAGCCCGGCAGGATCAGGGCGGTTTAGTAGGCCAGGGAGCGGTCGAGCGCTTCGAGGATCTTGTCGATGTCCGGCAAGTAATCCTCTTCCACCTTGGCAACGGGATAAGGCATATGGAACCCGCCCACACGGATCACGGGAGCTTCCAGGTGAAGGAACGCCCGCTCGCTGATACGCGCTGCGATCTCGCCTCCAATACCTCCAAAGGTGGGGGCCTCGTGGGCAACGATCAAGCGCCCGGTCTTCTTGACCGAAGCTTCCACGGTGTCGAAGTCCAGTGGTGAGATGGAGCGGAGGTCGATGACCTCGATGCTTCGCCCGTCCTCCGTCGCAGCGTTGGCGGCCGCAAGCGCAACCGGCACCAACGGTCCGTAGGCCACAATCGTGGCGTCGGTACCTTCACGGACAACGTGCGCCTTGAACGGATCCTCCGAAAGGCCGGCGTTCTCGACATCCACCTCGCCCTTGAGCCAGTAGCGGCGCTTGGGTTCGAAGAAGATCACCGGATCCTGGCACTCAATGGCCTTTTGGATCATCCAGTAGGCATCGTGGGCATTTGAAGGCGAGATGATGCGCAGGCCGGCGGTGTGGGCGAACAGCGCTTCGGGGGACTCCGAGTGGTGCTCGATCGAGCCGATGCCTCCGCCATACGGAATGCGAATGACCACAGGAACGGTGAGCTTGCCGAGGCTGCGGGAGTGGATCTTGGCCAGCTGCGTGGTGATCTGGTTGAAGGCTGGATAGACAAAGCCATCGAACTGGATTTCGCACACCGGCGAGTACCCGCGCAGGGCCAGCCCGATTGCCGTGCCAACAATGCCCGACTCTGCCAACGGAGTGTCCACGACGCGTTCGTCGCCGAACTCCTTGATGAGGCCGTCGGTGACACGGTAAACGCCGCCCAGGTGTCCGATGTCCTCACCCATGAGCAGGGATTTGGGATTGCTCGTCAGTGATGCGCGGAGACCCTCATTGATGGCCTTCGCAATGGTCATGGTTGCCATCAGTTAGCTGTCTCCTCGTCGCTTTCGAAGCCTGCCGAATATTCCTCGAACCAGGCCAGTTCCTCCGCTATCAGCGGGTGTTGTTCCGCGTAGACGCTGGCGAAGGCATCCCGGATGTCCGGAACTTCAAGGCCATGCGTGGTGCTGCGGACGTACTTGGCCAGCTCATCGCCGTCGGCCTTCACTTGGTCGAAGAAGGCCTCGTCTGCAAGCCCCTCGGCGCGCAGGTATTTCTCCAAGCGGTCCAGCGGATCCTTTTCGCGCCAGGCAGCTTCCTCGGCAGACTCCCTGTACTTGGTGGGGTCGTCGGCGGTGGTGTGCGCGCCCACCCGGTAGGTGTAGGCCTCGATCAGCACCGGCCCGCGACCCTCGCGCGCATGCTCCAAGGCCCACTCGGTGACGGCGTGGACGGCGATGACATCATTGCCGTCCACCCGGATTCCGGGGAACCCGTACCCTTTTGCACGATTGGCCAGTGGAACCTTCGTCTGCACTTCGGTGGGCACCGAGATGGCCCAGTGGTTGTTCTGGCAGAAGAACACCACTGGTGCGTCGTAGGACGCAGCGAAAACCATGGATTCGTGGACATCGCCTTCGGAGCTGGCGCCATCGCCGAAGTAGGCAATGACGGCGGCCTTGGGGTCGTTCGAGTCCGTGGCGGCCGCGAGCTTCTGGTCCCGCTGGATACCCATGGCATAACCCACTGCGTGGAGTGTCTGCGCCGCGAGGACCAAAGTGTAAAGGTGGAAGTTGTTCTCGCGGGGGTCCCAGCCACCGTTGGACACACCGCGGAACTGCTTGAGCAGCTCGGCGAGGTCCACGTTGCGGACCAGCGCGACACCGTGTTCGCGGTAGGTGGGGAAGATGTAGTCCTGGGGTTGGCTTGCATGGCCGGACCCGATCTGAGCAGCCTCCTGGCCGGTCAGCGGGACCCACAGTGCCAGCTCACCCTGGCGTTGCAGGGCAGTGGCCTCTTGGTCGAACCGACGGATCCTGGCCATGTCCGTGTAGAAAACACGCAGCTTCTCAGGGTCGATCCGCTTGGCGTAGTCCGAGAAGACGGGGTCGGTACCCAGCTTTCCGTCGGGGCCTAGCAACTGAACCATTTCCACCGGTTCGCCTGGCGCGGCTGCTGCCGCGGAGGTTGCCGCGAGAGTTTCTTCCGTCCCGGGGGGCAGTTGTGTCGAGCCCATTCCGTCTCCTTGCTTGCCGCGGCGGGAGCGCCGGGCAATGTCTGTCGCTGGGATATATGCCCGTTCCGGAATGCATTCCGGAACGGGCATACTTTTGGCTTTCGTCCCTTACTTTATCGGCAGTAAGTAAGGTTGGCGCATTTGTTAACCGCTAGGAACCCAGCGGTGCATTTGTATAACCTGCACAGAGTTTCAAGAATCGGCTGTTGGCCTCGACCTCTCCGATACTCACCCTGACACCTTCGTTTGCGAATGCCCGCACGGACAAGGCCTGCTCAGCTGCCAGCGCCGCAAACTCGCCACTGTGCTCGCCGAGATTCAGCCAAACAAAGTTGCCCTGGGCTTCGGGAACAAACCAACCAAGTTCCCGCAGGCCAGCAGTAACCCGATCCCGCTCATTCACCAGGCTTTGTACCCTTTCCACAACCTGATCGAAATTCTCGATAGAGGTAACGGCGGCGCGTTCCGCTATTTGGGAAACGGCAAAGGGAGTGGCCGTGACCCTCAGGTGCTGGGTGAGCAAGGGCCCGGAGACACTGTACCCAACCCGCAAACCGGCCAAGCCATGGGCCTTGGAGAAGGTCCGCAGAACCACGACATTGGGATAGTTGCGGTAAAGCTTGATCCCATCCACCGCGTCCGCATCCCGCACGAATTCCTGGTACGCCTCATCAATGACCACCACCACGTTGGGCGGTACCGATTGGATGAAGCGCTCCGTTTCCTCTGCCGTCAGGATTGGACCGGTGGGGTTGTTTGGGGTGCACAGGAGGATGACCTTGGTGCGCACCGTGACGGCCGACGCCATGGTCTCAAGATCGTGGCGTCCGTCAGCCAGCAAAGGGATTTGGACACTGGCTGCACCGGCGAGACCGACGCAGATGGGGTATGCCTCGAAAGAACGCCAGGCGTAGATAACCTCGTCCTGCTTGCCGTCGTCGTTCTGCCCGGCGAACGTTGCGAGGATCTGGTTCAGGGCTCCGAGGCTGCCCGCACCGGTGACGACATCGTCAGCGGGGACATCCAGGAAACCGGCCAGCGAGTTCCGCAGCTTGGTAGCGAGGGGATCGGGGTAGCGGTTGATATCGGACTGGTCAGCGATTGCCTGCAACACTGCAGGAATCGGAGGCAGCGGGTTCTCGTTGGACGACAATTTGTAGCTGGTGAGGCCCTCGATCGCAACAGGGGGTTTACCTGCCGCGTACTTGGGGAGCCTGTCCACGACCGGACGAGGGAGTACGCCCTCCGGTGCGTTGTCAGTAGTAGTCATGGCTTCAAGCCTACTTGCCTGCTGAGGGCTAATGCTGAGCCGATTAACAGGTCCGTGTGAAACCATGGGGCCATGGGTTCATTCATCATTCGCGTCCTGATTAACGGGCTTGCCCTCTGGGTGGCAACTTGGCTGCTGCAAGGCATGGATATCACCACCACGGCAACCGAGAAGGCCGCCACCAACGCGGGACTCACCCAAGGCGCAGACACTGCCGGCATAGTTCTCGCGTACCTCTTCATCGGGCTGATCTTCGGTGTAGTGAACGCCTTCGTCCGCCCCTTGGTCAGGCTGCTGTCGCTCCCGGTGACCATCCTGACGCTTGGCCTTTTCACGATCGTCATCAACGCCGCGATGCTGTACCTGACCGCATGGCTGAGTACATTCACACCGGTCCACCTCACCCTGGACTCCTTCTTCTGGACGGCCATCCTGGCCTCGATCATCATCAGCATTATTTCGATGGTGGCTGGACTCATCCCTGGCGCCCGCAAGCGCTAGCAGCAGGCATTCGTCCTCCGCAGCTTGAAGCACTACCGAGTCCCAGCGCCCTTCTTCGTGTCCCGGACCGTTGGAAGTGAATCAGGCTGCACCGCGGACAGCCGGACTGGCGTGGGCGCCCTTTCCAGCTTGAACCGCGTCACCTTGGCCATCCCGCCCGCACCCACAACGCCCGCGAACACGGAAGTCGAAGCGGCCAGCGACTCGTCCTGGCTCGCCTCTACCAGCTCTGCTCCTGCCGCGTAGTTCCCCTGGTCATGTCCCGGCCCCAGGCCAGGGTCTTCCCCCTCGGGTGTCCTGACCTCGTCGGTCAGGGTCACAGTCACCCTGTCCTTTGTGTCGGGATTTATCCGGCCATCGGCTCCCGGGACCCAGTCCTGAACGTGTTCCAAGTGGAGTGAACTGATGCCGGGCTCCGCTGTGATGCCACCGACAGGAGCTCCAGCGGTCAGCACGTACTTAAGGTCGAACTCATTGAGGAAAGCCTTGTTCCGACTGAGATTCATGGCGTGAACGCCGCCCTGGCTATGCCCCACTGCCACCACTGGATCCCCGGCCGCAGCACCCGCCTCATGGAGCGCTTGGCCAACGGCAGGCACGACCTCTTCCGAGTCGTAGCCCAGCGCCTCGCCGATTCCTTGGATGTCAAGGGGATTTGTCGTGGGTGACGAGGGTTGGGTTCCCGGAATGAGGACCATCCATGAGGACGATCCGTTGTTATCGAAGTGAATGACCTCAATTTCGCCGTCGTTCCGTGCATGCAGCCTCTCGAGACGCCGCAGGCTTTCTCCCATGGAGGGTTCCACGTACTCAACCGATTCGTTGGTCTTCCCGATACTCACCGGTCTTGGCCGCATTTCCGGACGTAGTGGCGATTCCAGAATGCCTCGAATGACGCCGCGTGAACCCGCCCAGAAGGGAAGGACCATGGTGGCGAGATTGTGCGCGACTTCGCGGCTCGGGGGCAAAATCGACGTGGTCAACCTCATCTCGTCCAGAGTCAGGACCCGCGGAAGAACGTTTTTGGCCTCCGTCTCCACATAGTCCCGGTGGCTGGCCCGCACGCTTGCGCTGACGTCCACCAACTCCTGGCGCACGCGCCCCACTTCCTTCCGGCTCTCTGCCACCGCGTTGATGGCGTTGCAGCCAGTCTCGTAGGAGTCGTAGAGGAACGGTTCCAACTCATCCTGAACCCGACGTGCTTCTGCCTCGACATCCAGGAGTTGCTGGACCGCGTCATCAAGGACGCTGGCGCCCCTCAGCAGTTCCTCAAGCTGGAACGACATCCCTGCGACCCCGCCCCGGATCGCCAGGATCCCGTCCGGAGCCGGGGGCAGCGGCAGGGGCGCTTCGCCGGCGCCAACAGGAGCTGCGTCGGACATCAGGGACCCCTCTTGCCCGTGACGGACACGCTTTGGGAGTGACGGAGCACCACGGCAACTGCGGAATCCAACGACTCCCGGGCACGCATCAGCGCCGAAGCGTGCAAGGCGATAGTGGTCCGGTAAGCACGTCCCGCGGGCGAGAGCCAGTGGTCCATCTGCGCCCGCCGCAGGGAGGCAAGGACGGTGTCCGCTTGGTCCACGCACGTTTTGATGCGCCAAGCGAGCCGCTGAACTTCATGGCTTCGGGAAGCACACTCCAGGGGGTCGAAAGTGGGCGGGTTGGCTGCAGGCATCAAGCCGACGCTCATGTCCGGGTACTCCATCGATTGTTCTGCTGATCGGTAGGCTCGACGCTACGGAGCGGCAGAGCGCAGCGGAAGCGCGGCCGTCGCGTATGTGGATAACCAGAGGGTCGTCCACATAGCGGCCGTCACCGACTCGGGCACCATGGCGGAACATGAAAGAATAGGCACCATGGCTGAATCCCCTCGCGTGTCCCTCGCTTCCGAACCTCTCGCCCTTGGCGCCCTCGACGGCCGCTACCGTGCCGCCGTCGCACCCCTCGTGGACTACTTGTCCGAGGCTGCCCTCAACCGCGATCGCGTTCACGTTGAAGTCGAGTGGCTCATCCACCTGACCAGCCAGTCCGTCCTGCCCGGCGCCGGCCCGCTGTCCGATGAGCAAATCGCACAGCTGCGAGCCATCGTCACCGATTTCAATGCCGCATCGGTCAACGAACTCGCCGAGATCGAAGCCGTCACGGTCCACGACGTCAAGGCTGTTGAGTACTACATCGGCCGTCGCCTGCCGGCCATTGGCATCGAGAACCTGACGGCCATGGTGCACTTCGGCTGCACGTCAGAGGACATCAACAACCTCTCCTACGCCGTAGGCATCAAGGGTGCTGTCGAGGACGTGTGGCTTCCCAACGCCGCTGCCCTCGTCCAGCAGATCGAAGCCATGGCGGAAGAAAACCGCTCTGTACCGATGCTCTCCCGCACGCACGGCCAGCCCGCCACCCCCACCACGCTCGGCAAGGAACTGGCTGTCATCGCGCACCGCCTTAACCGCCAGCTGGCACGTATCGCCAAGACCGAATTCCTGGGCAAGATCAACGGCGCCACGGGCACCTACGCAGCGCACGTAGCGTCCGTGCCGAGCGCTGACTGGGAAGCCGTCGCCAAGACGTTCGTGGAAGGCCTGGGCCTCACGTGGAACCCGCTCACCACGCAGATCGAGAGCCACGACTGGCAGGCCGAGCTCTACGCCGACATCGCGCGCTTCAACCGCATCCTGCACAACGTCTGCACGGACATCTGGAGTTACATCTCCATCGGATACTTCCGCCAGATTCCGGTTGCCGGCGCCACGGGTTCTTCCACCATGCCGCACAAGGTCAACCCCATCCGCTTTGAAAACGCGGAGGCCAACCTTGAGATCTCCAACGGCCTCCTGGATACCCTGGGCGCCACGCTGGTCACCTCCCGCTGGCAGCGCGACCTGACGGATTCCTCCTCGCAGCGCAACATCGGCGTCGCCTTCGGCCACTCGCTGTTGGCCATTTCCAATGTCGCCAAGGGCCTGAAAGCCCTTGATGTCGCCGAGGAAGTCCTCGCCGGCGACCTCGACACCAACTGGGAAGTATTGGGCGAAGCCATCCAGATGGTCATGCGCGCCGAGGCAATCGCCGGTGTCGAAGGCATGGAAAACCCGTACGAACGCCTCAAGGACCTCACGCGCGGCCAGCGCGTAGACGGCGCCCGCATGCAGGAATTCGTGCAGGGCCTCGGCCTCTCCGCTGACGCCGAAGCTCGCCTGCTCGCTTTGACCCCGGGTAAGTACACGGGCATCGCTGACAAGCTCGTGGATCACCTGCAGTAATTCAGAACGTTCGACGACGGCGGGGCCGGGGGGGGGGGCTCCGGCCCCCCGCGGGGGGTTGGGGGGGGGGGGGGGGGGGGGGTTTTAGCCCCCGCGCAGGCCAACCATCAGTTGGGTGAGGTCGGGGACAGCCGGTGGGGGGGTG
>NZ_JAJOHP010000064.1:0-27539 GCF_021109375.1 Arthrobacter sp. AK01 | reverse complement strand
CCCCCCCCCCCCCCCCCCCCCCCCCCCCCCCCCCCACCCCCCCCCCCCCCCCCCCCCCCCCCGCCCCCCCCCCCCCCCCCCGCCGGCCCACCTTCTTCTTTGTCTGCGTACGTCTTAGCCAGCCAGCCAGGTCCGCAGTGCGCGGAGGCACTCACGGATGGCATCGGCGTCGACGTGTTCGTTGTCCTTGTGCGCCAGCAGCGGGTCGCCTGGTCCGAAGTTCACCGCCGGAATGCCGAGTTCACTGAAACGCGCGACGTCGGTCCAACCGTATTTGGGCTTGGGCTCAGCGCCCACTGCGGCAACGAAGGACGCGGCGGCGGGGTGGTTGAGGCCCGGGCGCGCGCCCGCGGCAGCGTCTGTGCGGACGACGTCGAAGCCTTCCAGCAGCTCGCGGACGTGCGCTTCGGCTTGGTCCGGTGTCTTGTCCGGAGCGAAGCGGTAGTTGATCTCCACCACACAGCGGTCCGGGATGACGTTCCCGGCCGTGCCCCCCTTGATTTTCACGGCGTTGAGGCTTTCGCGGTAGTCGAGGCCGTCAACGTTGATGGTCCGGGGTTCGTAGGCGGCCAGCCGGGCAAGGATCGGTGCGGCGGCGTGGATCGCGTTGACGCCCATCCATGCTCGCGCAGAGTGGGCTGTTTCGCCGATGGTGGTGGCTTCGAAACGGCTGGTTCCGTTGCACCCGCCTTCCACCGTGCCGTGCGTAGGTTCCAGGAGGATGGCAAAATCGCCATCCAGCAAGTCGCCGTGATTGCGCACCAACCTGCCAAGGCCGCTCTTCACCGCCTCCACTTCCTCATGGTCGTAGAAGACAAAGGTGACGTCCTTGTCCGGCTCCCGACCGTCGTCGAACAACGTTGCCGCGAGGGCGAGCTGCACCGCGACGCCGCCTTTCATGTCGGTGGTCCCGCGGCCGTAGAGCACACCTTCGCCGGGAACGCCGGACTCCCAGGTGGCCGGTACTGTGCCCAACGATCCGTCAACCGTGGGCAGGGGAACAGTGTCCAAGTGCCCTGCGAGGATGACGCGTTCAGCGCGGCCGAGTTCGGTTCGGGCGATGATGGCGTCACCATCCCGGACCACCGTGTAGGCGGGGATGGCACGCAATGCGGTCTCAACGGCGTCTGCCAGTTCGGTCTCGTTGCCGGAGACACTATTGAAGTCAATGATCGCGGCCGTCAGCAAGGCAACGTCCTGGCGCAGGTCAAGGAGGGCGGGAGCAGGGTTCAGGGTCACCCGTCCAGCCTAATCCCCGGAAACAACCACAAATGCGACTTCTACGGCATGAGACGGGTTTTAACCGACCTCTGCCTGCTGGATAGACTTGGCCCATGACTGAAACTGCTTCCTCTGCTGTGCCCGCAACCGCGCCCGCCAACCCCCGATCGGCTTATGGCTTCGGCCTCGCCACCATCGCCACCTCGGCTTCCGGGGAAGCAACCGTGCTGGACGTCTGGTACCCCGCACCCGCACTTGGTGTGGCGGCAGATACCCTGCGCGATGTTGAGAACGCCGATCCCGCGCTCACTGCACTGGCCAACGACGGCAAGGATGCCGATCGTGGCACGGAGCAGAAAGTGGTCTTCGCGCAGATTGACCTCGACGCCGCACCGGCAGACACTGCCGATGCCTACCTGCGCCTGCACCTGCTGTCCCACCGCCTGGTCACGCCGAACAGCATCAACTTGGATGGCGTCTTCGGCAAGCTGCCCAACGTCGTGTGGACCAACTTTGGCCCGGCCGCCGTTGATGGTTTCGAACTGACCCGCGCCCGCTTGCGTAAGCGCGGCAACGTGGTGGTCTATGGAGTGGACAAGTTCCCGCGCATGGTCGACTACGTTGTCCCCACCGGCGTGCGGATTGCCGACGCCGACCGCGTCCGTTTGGGTGCGCACCTCGCCGAGGGCACCACCGTCATGCACGAAGGCTTCGTGAACTTCAACGCAGGCACCCTGGGCACCTCCATGGTGGAGGGCCGCATCTCGGCCGGCGTCGTTGCCGGCGATGGCACCGACGTTGGCGGTGGAGCCTCCATCATGGGCACGCTCTCCGGCGGCGGCAAGGAAAAGATCGCACTGGGCGAACGAGTACTGCTGGGCGCGAACTCCGGTGTGGGCATCAGCATCGGCGACGACTCAGTAGTGGAGGCCGGCCTCTACGTCACCGCCGGTACCCGCGTGCGCGTCCCCGGACCCAAGGACGAAAATGGCGAGGACACCAGCAAGATCATCAAGGCCGTGGAACTCTCCGGCGTGCCCAACCTGCTCTTCCGCCGTAACTCCACCACAGGCGGCGTGGAAGTCCTTCCCCGCAAGGGCCAGACGGTAGAGCTCAACGAGGCTCTTCACGCCAACTAGCAGGAGGACCTCCGTGCGCCGGTTCCGCCGCGCCATCGTTGCGGTGCTGGCCTTGGCCCTCGTAGCAGGTGCCATCTACGCGATCGTTGCTGTGCTGCAGCGCTCCGAGACCTTGGTCACGGAGCGCTGCGTCGCCGTCGTGGGTTCAGACAGTCATGAGCTGGCCACGGATCAAACAGCGAACGCTTCGCTGATCTCCGCGATCTCCGTCCAACGCGGGCTGCCGCCCCGGGCGGCGAGCATAGCCCTTGCGACCGCCATGCAGGAATCGCGGCTCCGGAACATTAATTATGGCGATGAGGCGGGCCCCGACTCCCGTGGCCTGTTCCAGCAGAGGCCATCACAAGGCTGGGGCACCGAGGCCCAAGTCATGGACCCGGTCTATGCAACGAATGCTTTCTACGACGGCCTGGTCAAAGTTCCCGGTTTCGAGACCATGGAAATCACCCAGGCGGCCCAAGCTGTCCAACGGTCGGCCTTCCCCCGCGCCTACGCCCAGCACGAGGGCATGGGCCGCGCTTTCGCGTCGGCCCTTACAGGGCACTCTGAATCATCGCTGGACTGCGAATTGCGCATGCCCGACGCAGCTGGTGACCCTGCCGCCGTCGTGGATGAAATCACGACGGCGTTCGGCACCCAAGCGGCTACGGTACAGGGCCGTACGGTCCAGCTGGACGTCACGGGCACGCAGGCGTGGGCAGTGGCCCACTGGGCCGTGGCGAATGCCAAGTCGTTGTCCATCACGCAGGTGGACGTAGGCGGACAGACGTGGAACCGCGAGAAGCGGAATGGGTGGCAGGCCGCGGCCGCGCCTTCTGAAACGGTCACCGTTACGGTGTCGGCGCCCACCACCTAAGCACTGCTTCCCCAACGTCCTTCAGGCGAGGATCTCCACCACCGGCTGGACGTAGCTACGGAACACATCGGGCTCTGACAGCAGCCTGTGGCTCATGATCATGGTGCTGGGCTCCAAGTACCACGCACGGGGTTCATTGAGGGGAAGTTCAATGATCGTGAGGTCGAAGTCGCGGGAGCTGCGGCCGACTTCCAGGAGCCGGTCCTCCACCATTTCGTTCAACACCTGCGTCACGCCGTTGGCTTCCCTGGCGGCCTCAAGATCGGCGTACTCGTCAATCCTGTCTGTGGCCCAGCCCAAGGCCGAGCCAAAGTGGGCCTGCAAGACCCGTTGAAGTGCAGGGGAATTGCCGAACGCCTTGAAGCTTGGCGGTGAAAGCTCATGAGCCGGTTGGGGATACGACCTCACCAATTTCTCCCACCAGGCCTCCCATTCAGTCTTGAGGGCCTGGACGCCGCCTACGTCAGAGGTGAGGTGGGTGTGGTCCGCATGCCGGACTTTGGGGGCTGCGTGGGACAGGCTCGGTTTTCCGGCACCGTCCAGTCCAGCTACATCGCGCAAGTACAGGGCGATGAGCATCGGCCCGGACGTGTCCATGGTGATGCGCCATCCCGGGCCGCCTGACTCATGCATCCGAATTCCTCCCTTGGCAGGTTCCCGACAAGTCCCAGTCTATTCCCGTTGAGTCTGGACGGTAGTGGCGGGGCGGCACTGGTTGACGGAAGCACCCGTCCTAGTGCGCCGGCACTGCACCCAGGGATCGCAGGTGCGCGGTGAGGACGTCGCTGCACATTTCCGCCGTCATCCATTCCGGCTGCAGCAGCGCATGCATGCACAGCCCATCCATCGTGGCCAACAGCCGCTCGGCTTCGATGACGAGGGTTTCCTGGACGTCCGCACCCCCAGGGCTCAGGAGCATGATCAAACGCCCGACGACGGCCGCTACGGTGCGGTGGCTGCGCTCGGCTTCGGCCGCCAGGACGGGCTTGATCCGGGCAGCGTGCCTGAACGCCATCCACACGCAGGCATCCACTGCGAGTTCCTCGTCCAACGGCAGGAACTGTCCCAGCAGGTTGAGGACAGCGGCATGCTGTTCCGGGCTGCCACCCGCCTGTTGCTCGACTACTGTCAGCGCTAATTCAAGCCGTCCGGCAATGCGGTCGATCACTGCGCCAAACGAGAAGACCAGGAGGTCGTCGCTGCTGGCAAAGTAGTGCCGGACGGAACCCACGGCCAGTCCTGCCTCGTCCGCTACTTCCCTAAGGGATGCCCGCTCCAGGCCATCGCTGGCAATGATCCGGAATACAGCGTGGACAACATCAAGGCGCCGGGCTTCGGCATCAACTATTTTGGGCACTAATAGTTTTTAGCACGAACGTGCTTCAACACCGCTCAACACAGAGCGGCGTGGCTCCGATTTCCGCTAGCGTAGGAACCATGAAAATTCTTGTCACGGGTGGCACCGGCTACATCGGTTCCCACACCGTTTTGTCCCTTCAGGAAGCCGGCCACGACGTCGTCGTGCTTGATAACCTCGTGAACTCCAGCGAGGAATCCCTCCGCCGGGTTTCGGAGCTCACCGGCAAAACCGCCGCGTTCCACAAGGTGGACCTGGTGGACGAGCCCGCAGTTGAGGCCGTGTTCGACCAGCACCAGATCGACGCCGTCATCCACTTCGCCGGGCTGAAGGCCGTGGGAGAGTCCGTTCAGGAACCCCTGGCTTACTACTACAACAACATCGTGGGCACCTTGAACCTGCTCCGGGCCATGGACAAGCACAATGTGCGCTCCATCGTTTTTAGTTCTTCTGCAACGGTGTATGGCGAGCACAACCCGATCCCCTACATCGAGAAGATGGAAATCGGCGCGAACAACCCGTACGGCCGCACCAAGGAACAGATCGAGGACATCCTCTCGGACCTGGGCAACGCGGACGACCGCTGGCATATCGCACTGCTGCGCTACTTCAACCCGGTGGGCGCGCACCCGTCCGGCCGCATCGGCGAGGACCCCCAAGGCATCCCGAACAACCTCGTTCCATTCATTGCGCAGGTAGCCGTCGGACGCCGCGAAAAGCTGATGGTCTTCGGTGGGGACTACGACACCCCCGATGGCACCGCGCAGCGGGACTACATCCACGTGGTGGACCTGGCGGATGGACACGTAGCAGCCCTGAACTACATCGCAGAGCGCGCCGGCGTGCGCCGCTGGAACCTCGGCTCCGGCCGCGGCTCCTCTGTCCTGGAGGTCCTGCGCTCCTTCGAGAAGGCCGTCGGTCAGCCGATTCCTTATGAGATCACCGGCCGCCGTCGTTATAAGGCCTGGTACTAGTTGGCCGGGTAGTTGCGCTCCGGCTCCCCTGTGTAGAGCTGCCGCGGGCGGCCGATCTTGGTCTGGGGGTCGTTGATCATTTCGCGCCACTGGGCAATCCAGCCCGGGAGGCGCCCGATGGCGAACAACACGGTGAACATCTTCTCCGGGAAGCCCATGGCCTTGTAGATGAGGCCGGTGTAGAAGTCGACGTTCGGGTAGAGCTTGCGCTGGATGAAGTAGTCGTCAGCCAGGGCCTTCTCTTCGAGGCGCATGGCGATGTCCAGCAGTTCGTCGTTGCCGCCGAGCTTGCCGAGAACTTCGTGGGCCGTTGCCTTGATGATCTTGGCGCGGGGATCGTAGTTCTTGTACACGCGGTGTCCGAAGCCCATGAGGCGGACGCCGTCTTCCTTGTTCTTGACCTTCTCCATGTAATCCTCGGGCTTGATGCCGTCGGCCTGGATCTGGCGGAGCATTTTCAGCACGGCCTCGTTGGCTCCACCGTGGGCGGGTCCGAAGAGTGCGTTGATGCCGGCGGACACCGACGCGAAGAGGTTCGCGTTGGACGAACCCACCAAACGCACGGTGGACGTGGAACAGTTCTGCTCGTGGTCAGCGTGCAGGATGAGCAGCAGGTCCAGCGCCTTGACGACTACCGGATCCATTTCGTACTGCTCAGCCGGGAGGCCGAAGCTCAGACGCAGGAAGTTCTCCACCAGGTTCATGGAGTTGTCCGGGTAGAGCATCGGCTGGCCGATGGACTTCTTGTGGGCGTAAGCGGCAATGACGGGCAGCTTGGCCATGAGGCGGATGGTGGAAACTTCCACGTGCTCCGCGTTGAACGGATCCAGCGAGTCCTGGTAGAACGTGGACAATGCCGAAACAGCCGAGGACAGTACCGGCATGGGGTGTGCGTCGCGCGGGAACCCGCCGAAGAAGCCCTTGAGCTCTTCATGCAGGAGCGTGTGGCGGCGGATGCGCTGATCGAACTCTTCCAGCTCCGTGGGGGTGGGAAGGTTGCCGTAGATCAGCAGGTAGGAAACTTCGAGGAAGCTCGAGTGCTGCGCGAGCTGCTCGATCGGGTAGCCGCGGTAGCGCAGGATGCCTGCGTCGCCGTCGATGTAGGTAATGGCCGAGGTGGTGGCCGCTGTGTTCATGAAGCCGGGGTCATAGGCAACGGCGCCCGTCTGCTTCAGCAGCTTGGAAACGTCGTAGCCTTCGTTTCCTTCTACAACCTGGATGCGCGGCAGTTCGAGTTCGCCGCCGGCATGGCGCAGTGTTGCGCTGGTGGTCTCAGTCATGGAGTCCCCTTCATGAGGCCTTTGGGCCTCTATCGAACGCTTGTCCAACCAACTTCTGGTGCCGCCGCCTTCGGCCCTACTGTTGCAGGGCTCCAACGGCCGAAGTGCTTTCTTAGTGAAGGCCACCATTGATAGTCAGTTAAAAAGCTACCGCCAGTAACCCTACGGAACTAATCCGTGCCGTCCGGTTACTGGCGGAATGACGCTGTTAGTGGTGCAAGTCACAGCATTGTTATGCGCTGGACCCAAGTCGGTCCACAGCGGTGTCGATTCGTTCGTCGCTTCCCGTGAGGGCGACACGGATGAAGCCATTGCCGGCGTCGCCATAGAAAACTCCGGGACCGACCACGATGCCAAGCTCGGCGAAACGAGCCACCGTGTCCCAGGTTGCCTCACCGGCAGTCGACCACAGGTAAAGGCCGGCCTTGGATTCGTGGATCTGCAATCCGAACTTTTCCAGCGCGGGCACGATTCTCTCGCGGCGCCCACGGTACAGATCCTTTTGGGCCAGAACATGGCTCGCATCACCCAAAGCAACGCGCATCGCTTCCTGCACGGGGAAGGGAACAATCATGCCGGCATGCTTGCGGCTGTTGACCAGATTGGCCATGATCGTCGAGTCGCCGGCCACGAAGGCGGCACGGTAGCCGGCCAGGTTGGACTGCTTGCTCAACGAGTACACGCACAACAGGCCGTCGGTGGACCCACCTGTGACGCGGGGATCCAGGATGCTGGGCACAGCTTCTCCCCCGCGCTGGGCGTCCCATTCGCCCCAGCCGAGCTCTGCGTAGCATTCGTCCGAGGCCACCACGGCACCGAGTTCGCGGGCCTGGCTCACGATCCTGCGGAGCGATTCCACGTCCCGGACACTGCCGGTGGGATTGCCCGGCGAGTTGATCCACACCAAGCGGACCTTCGCGCGGGTGGCAGCATCCAGTTCATCCAGGTCGTCGGCAGCCACGGCCGTGGCGCCTGCCAGTGAAGCGCCAATGTCGTACGTCGGGTAAGCAACCGTAGGACGCACAACAACATCCCCGGCGCTGAGGCCGAGCAAGAACGGCAGCCAGGCCACCAGCTCCTTGGAACCCACCGTCGGCATGACGTCCTTGGGGTCCAAGCCCGGGACGCCGCGGCGGCTGGCGAACCAATCCACCACGGCCTGCCGCAGTGCTTCTGTGCCATGAACTGTGGGATAGCCATGGGCGTCCGCAGCGGCGGCAAGGGCATCACGGATCAGCCCCGGGGTGGGGTCCACAGGCGTACCAATGGAAAGATTCACTGCACCGCCCGGGTGCTTGGCGGCCGTGGCGACATACGGCGCCATGGCCTCCCACGGGTAGTCAGGCAGGTTCAGGCCGAAAGCCGGTGCCGCAGAAATCAAAGCAGGTACCGCCCTTAGTGGTCTTGGTTCTGCGGGGGCAGTGCCGAAATGAACGGGTGGTCCTTGCCTGTGTTGCCAATTTTGGCAGCTCCGCCCGGAGAGCCAAGGTCGTCAAAGAACTCGACGTTGGCCTTGTAGTAGTCAGCCCACTCTTCCGGGGTGTCATCCTCGTAGTAAATGGCCTCAACCGGGCACACGGGTTCACAGGCACCACAGTCGACACATTCATCGGGGTGGATGTAGAGGGAACGCTCACCTTCGTAAATGCAGTCGACAGGGCACTCTTCAATACATGCCTTGTCCTTGACATCCACACACGGCTGCGCGATTACGTACGTCACGTCCCAGACCTCTCCACGGTTTGTCCCGGCGATGGCCGGGTAATACTGCCGGCATCATGCCGGACACTCAACTTCCGAGCCTATTATCCAACAGTCCGCTAACGCCAACCTAGCCCGCGTCTTAGTATGAAACGGTGACTCCCCCGCATTTGCCGCCCAGACAGTTCCTCCTCACTGCAGAGCCAGGTATCCGGGTGGTGGTCCGTTACAGGGTCGACGACGGCCTGACGGACGCATTGGGCTACCTTCTGGACACCAGCGAGAACAGTTGCACGGTACGGACCCGCACGTCCGACGTCGAAATTCCCCTGGCGATGGTCATCGCGGCAAAAGAGGTTCCACCGCCACCGCCGCGGCGGCAGGCTGTCCGGCGCGAAGGCGGCTCGCCACCACCAGCATGACCAGTGTCACTGCTGCGATGCCGAAGACCCATACATTGCCCACGGCGTCGCCGAGGACCAACTGTTTGGCCGGTCCCGCGGATGACAGGACGCCGACCGCGGCGTAGCTCACCACGCCGGATACCGCCGTCGGCAGTATCGAGCGCGACCAGGCGGCCAACCACAACTGCACGGAGGCCAACAGCACCAGTGCCGCCACAACGCCCCACGGAACCTCGACGCCGGCCATTGACGCTGCTTGGCGGTGCAGGGCCGTACCTGCCGTGGCAACGAAAAGAGCCGCCAGTACGGCCGCGGCAATGCCACGAACCGTACCGGCGGCTCCTCTCTTCATTCAGCTGTTCCTGACTGTGTCAGTCAGTGCAGGCTAGGACTTGGCGCGGGCGCGGTTGGCCTTGGCGCGCTCGTTGGAGTCCAGGATGACCTTACGGATACGGATGGCATCCGGGGTTACCTCGACGCACTCGTCTTCGCGGGCGAATTCGAGGGACTCTTCGAGGGTGAGATCACGCGGCGGCGTCAGGTTTTCGAAGGTGTCGGAGGAAGCGGCACGCATGTTGGTGAGCTTCTTTTCCTTGGTGATGTTGACGTCCATGTCATCAGCGCGGGAGTTCTCGCCGACAATCATGCCTTCGTAAACCTCGGAGGTGGGCTTCACGAAGAAGGAACCGCGCTCCTGGAGGTTGATCATGGCGAACGGCGTCACAACGCCGGCACGGTCTGCAATCATCGAACCGTTGGTACGGTATTCGATCGGTCCGGCCCACGGCTCGTAGCCCTCGGAGATGGAAGCAGCGATACCGGCGCCACGGGTGTCCGTCAGGAACCGGGTACGGAAACCAATCAGGCCACGCGCAGGGACGATGAACTCCATGCGGCACCAGCCGGTGCCGTGGTTGGCCATGTTGGTCATGCGGCCCTTGCGGGCAGCCATGAGCTGCGTGACGGCGCCCAGGTATTCCTCAGGCACATCGATGGTCATGTGTTCCATCGGCTCGTGCAGCTTGCCGTCGATGGTCTTGGTGACCACCTGCGGCTTGCCGACGGTCAGCTCGAAGCCTTCGCGACGCATCTGCTCAACCAGGATGGCCAGCGCGAGCTCGCCACGGCCCTGGACTTCCCAGGCGTCGGGACGCTCGGTGGGGAGGACCTTGATGGAGACGTTACCGATCAGTTCCTTGTCCAGGCGATCCTTCACCTGGCGGGCCGTGACCTTGGCGCCCTTGACCTTGCCGGCCAGCGGCGAGGTGTTGATACCGATCGTCATGGAGATCGCGGGATCGTCCACGGTGATGAGCGGCAGCGGCTGCGGGTTCTCGGCGTCGGTCAGGGTTTCACCAATGGTGATTTCCTCGATGCCGGCCACAGCGACGATTTCGCCCGGGCCTGCGGATTCGGCAGGAACACGGGTGAGAGCCTTGGTGGCGAGCAGTTCGGTGATCTTGACGTTCTTGAGCTCACCGTTTGCACGAGCCCAAGCAACGGTCTGGCCCTTGCGGAGGGTTCCGTTGTAGATGCGGAGCAGGGCGAGGCGGCCAAGGAACGGCGAAGCGTCCAGGTTGGTCACGTGTGCCTGCAGCACGCCGTCCGGGTTGTAGGTCGGGGCCGGGATGTGCTCAATGATGGTCTTGAAGAGGGGCTCGAGGTCCTCGTTCTCCGGGGCCGAGCCGTTAGCCGGCTGGTCCAGGGACGCACGGCCAACCTTGGCGGCAGCGTAGACGACGGGAACTTCGAGGACCTTATCCAGGTCCAGGTCGGGAACTTCGTCCGCGAGGTCCGAAGCGAGGCCGAGGAGCAGGTCCATGGACTCGTGGACAACCTCATCGATGCGGGCGTCCGGACGGTCGGTCTTGTTGACCAGGAGGATGACCGGGAGGTGCGCGGCAAGTGCCTTGCGAAGCACGAAGCGGGTCTGCGGGAGGGGGCCCTCGGAGGAGTCGACCAGCAGGACGACGCCGTCAACCATGGACAGACCGCGCTCTACCTCGCCACCGAAGTCGGCGTGGCCGGGGGTGTCGATGACATTGATGGTGATGGTCTCGCCGTTGGACGACGGGCCGTTGTAGGCAACCGTGGTGTTCTTCGCGAGGATGGTGATGCCCTTTTCGCGCTCCAGGTCACCGGAGTCCATGACACGGTCCTCAACCTCACCATGGGAAGCGAAGGAGTTGGTCTGCTTGAGCATGGCGTCGACCAGGGTGGTCTTACCGTGGTCAACGTGTGCGACGATCGCGACGTTGCGCAGATCGCTCCGCGACGCAGTGTTGGTGATGGTTTCAGACATGCGTTAATGACTCGTTTCAGTGGTGAAGTCAGCTGTTTGTATCCGCGCGCATACCTGATCGACTTGATCGGAACACACAGCGAAAAGACCCCGGGACACAGGGCACCTGCATCCAGTCTAAACGCAGTTGCATTTCCCAGCCTAAAAAGCAAGCCATTCGATGCTGCAATGTGGCACTGCTCACATATCGTCACGCTTTAGTAACCGCTACTCCAGATGCTGGATTTTCCCGCCGTCGTGCCCCATGATTGCTGCAGAACCAGTGCCACACGGAGACCAATCGATGCGACAATCTTCGGCCGCGTTCCGCCTGCTCGCACCATTGATCGCCATCGGCGTTCTGTCGGTAGGCTGCGGACCAAGCCCAACCACCCCAGTTCCTGCCCCCTCGCGTTCCGTCGCGCCCGGCCCTGCCCAGACGGCCGCCGCCGCTTCGCCCTTAAGGACGGCCCCGTCACCGAGTGCCCTGGACTTGCCCGTTGGCTCGCTCTACAAAAACCCGGCCAACAACCGCAACGAGCTGGTGCTGGCTGATGTTCGCCACACTGCCGTGCTGATCGGCGATTCGCAGTCGATGCCGAAGGACTCGTGGCCACAGCAGGGCATCGCGGCCCTCGGATACAAGTTGCACGTGGTGGGCATGGGCGGCACCGGTTTCGTGGCCGCCAACGGTAAAACAGGCAACTACATCGATGCATTGCAGCGCGGCGACTGGATACTGCCGTACGGCGACCCCCCTCTGATTGTGGTGCAAGGGGGCGGCAACGACGCCTCGCAGAAGGCCACCGACGCACAGATCGCCAGTAACGCCGAGCGATTGTTGGCCGCCCTGAAGAAGCGCTACCCCGGCGCTGCCTTGGCGGTGATCGGAACCTTGGCACGCGGCGCAAGCAACGGAGGGGGCCGTCGCACTGAAGTGGACGCCTTATTAGGGCGGATTGCTGCCAAGCACGGAATCCCGTTCGTCAGTACTGGTGATTGGCTCACCCGTTACGACGCAATTGGGGATCTCCAGGACGGCGTGCACATGAAGCCCTCCGGGCACGCCAAGCTTGGCGCGGTCTTGGCCCGTGAGCTCACTGCATTGGGTCTCAAGCCCCGCCCCGACAACGAGGCCCCGGCGAAGACTCCCGCTCCGTAGCGGGCCCCTCAACGGGCAGATAAGACAGCAAGAGCCGGTGGTTTCCTTTCGGGAACCACCGGCTCTGCCGCTATCCAGCGATCAAACGTTCGACGCCGGTCAGGCCACTGCGGGCGGCAGCAGAAGTGAACCACCAGGAATAGCGTCCAGGAGAGCCTGGGTGTAAGCCTCACGGGGGTTGTCGAAGACATCGTCCGTGCTGCCCGTCTCCACCAGCTTGCCTTTTTCCATGACGCAAACGTGGTCCGCGATCTGGCGGACCACCGCGAGGTCGTGCGTAATGAACAAGTACGTCAAGCCCAGGTTGTCCTGGAGGTCAGCCAGCAGGTTCAGCACCTGCGCCTGCACCAGGACGTCCAGCGCCGAGACGGCCTCATCGCAAATGATGACTTCGGGGTCCAGTGCCAGAGCGCGCGCAATGGCAATACGCTGACGTTGGCCACCCGAGAGTTCGTTGGGGTAACGCTGCATCATGGACTGGGGCAAAGCCACCTGGTCCAACAACTCACGGACCTTCTTCTCGCGGCTGGCCGCATTCCCGATCTTGTGCACACGCAGCGGCTCTTCGATGGTCCTGAAGATGTTGTACATCGGGTCCAAGGAACCGTACGGATCCTGGAAGATGGGCTGCACGCGGCGACGGAACTTGAACAGCTCCTTGCCCTTCAACCCCGCGGTATCCACGCCGTCGAAGACGATCTGGCCCTCAGTGGGCTTCTCAAGCTGGAGAACCATCTTGGCAACAGTGGATTTGCCCGAGCCGGACTCGCCCACGATCGCCGTCGTGGTCCCGCGCTTGACGCTGAAGCTGACATCGTCAACAGCAGCGAAATCGGACGTCTGCCCCAGTCCCTGGCGCAGTTTGTAGATCTTGCGCAGGTTCTTGATCTGGAGGACCTCGTCCTGGGCACGGTCCTTCGCAGCCGCCACAGGTGCCAGGAGATCTTCTGCTTCGACACCCTGCTCCTTGGCCACCTGGATACGGCGCGAAGCCAAGGAAGGAGCCGACTCAACCAGGCGACGGGTGTACGGGTGCTGGGGGTTGCGCAGCAGATCCAAGGAAGGACCTGCCTCAACAACATTGCCCTGGTACATGACGATGACTTTGTCGGCCCTCTCGGCAGCCAGTCCGAGGTCGTGGGTAATGAGCAGCACGGACGTACCGAGCTCAGTGGTCATCTTGTCCAAGTGGTCCAGGATCCTACGCTGCACCGTGACATCCAGTGCCGACGTCGGCTCATCCGCAATCAGGAGCTTGGGCTGGCAACTCAGGCCGATGGCGATGAGTGCACGCTGGCGCATACCACCGGAGAACTCATGCGGATACTGCTTTGCGCGCCGTGCAGCATCGGGAAGGCCGGCTTCAGCGAGGACACGGGCAACGTCTTCCGGGCCGTCAGGTCGACCGTTCGCCTTCAGGGTTTCCCGAACCTGGTAGCCGATCTTCCATACCGGGTTCAGGTTGGACATCGGATCCTGGGGAACCATGCCAATGTGGCTGCCACGCAGCTCGATCATGCGCTTTTCAGACGCATGGGCAATGTCTTCGCCGTCGAGCAGGATCTGTCCGCCCGAGACGCGACCGTTGTTGGGCAAAAGGCCGATGGCGGCCAGCGCCGTCGTCGACTTTCCTGAACCCGACTCCCCCACAATGGCGACCGTTTCGCCCGGCATGATGGACAAGTGCGCGTTCTTGACCGCTTTGACCTCACCGGATCCGGTCTTGAAGGTAATGGCCAGGTCCTTGATCTCCAGGATGGGCCGTACGGGTGCAGTGGCTTCATCAATTCTGATGTTGGCAGAAGTCATGGTCGCCTCCTTAGCGCTGACGGCTCTTGGGATCAAGAGCATCGCGGACGGCGTCGCCAAGCATGATGAAGCTCAGGACGGTGATGGACAGGGCGGCTGCCGGATAGAGCAGGATTCCGGGGTTGGTGCGGATGGACGCGTTCGCCGCGGAAATGTCGTTACCCCACGACATCACGCTGCCAGGCAGCCCGACACCGAGGAAGGACAACGTGGCCTCCAGGACGATGAAAACGCCCAATTCCAACGTGGCAAGCACAATCACGGGCGCCAGGGCGTTCGGCAAAGCGTGCTTCACCAGTGCGCCAAACTTGGAAACACCCAAGGACCGGGCCGCGGTGACGAAATCCGCGTTGCGCACCTCGATGACGGCACCTCTGGTGATACGCGCCATTTGCGGCCAGGCGAGCAAGGATATGGTCAGGACCACGGTCCAAACGCTCCTGTTCTCCCGGAACAACGGCAACTGGGTGATAACAAGGGCGCCGAGGATGATCGGCAGCGCGAAGAAAATGTCGCCGAGACGTGCAAGGACAGAGTCCAGCCAGCCACCGTAGTAACCAGCCAACGCACCCAGGGTGACACCAATCAGTACGACGGCCAGCACGGACAGGACTCCGACAGACAAGGAAGCCTGCGTACCGTGGATCACGCGGGAATAGACGTCGCAACCCTGGAGGGTGAAGCCCAGAGGGTGGCCGGCAGTGGGCGCACCTTCGGAGTTGGCCAGCTGGCAGTCGTTATTGGGTTCCACGCTGGTGAAGAGTCCCGGGAAGACTGCAACGATCACCAGGAGCAGGATCAACAGCGAGGAGACGATGAACATGGGACGGCGGCGAAGCTTCCGCCAAGCATCGGCCCAAAGGCTCAGAGGCGCCTGATCTGTCTTGACAGCGTCAGTGGCCAGAAGCGGCGTTTCCTCGACGGGGGCCACAAAGTGTTCAGTATTACTGGTCATAGCGGATCCTCGGGTCAAGCCAGGCGTACAGGAGGTCAACCAAGAGGTTGGTGATGACGAAAACAAGGACCAGGACGCTCACGATCGCAACGATGGTGGGGCCCTCGCTTCGCTGGATGGCCTGGAAGAGTTTGTTACCGACACCGGGCACGTTGAAGATGCCCTCGGTGACAATGGCGCCGCCCATGAGCCCGCCGAGGTTGGCACCCAGATAAGTCACCACGGGGATCAACGAGTTCCTGAGAATGTGGGCCATCACGACGCGGGGCCGGGAGAGACCCTTCGCGGTTGCCGTACGAACGTAGTCCGCGTTCATGTTCTCGCTGACGGAGGCGCGTGTCAGTCGGAGGACGTAGGCAAACGACACCAGCCCCAGCACGACCGCCGGGAGGATCAGGTTGCCCCAGTCGGCATTGGCACCCACCGTAGGTTTGGCCCAACCTAGTTGGACGCCGAACACGAGCTGGAAGACGAAGCCCAACACGAAGGTCGGGACGGCGATCACCAGGAGCGACACGACGAGGACGGTGGAGTCGAAGAGCTTGCCCTTCTTGAGACCAGCGAAGACACCGAAGGCGATGCCGAACACGGCCTGGATAATGAGCGCTTCGATGGCGAGCATTGCCGTGACGGGGAAGGCCCTGGCCAGGGAATCGGCGATGGGCTGCTGGGTAAAGTCAACACCAAGGTTGAAGGTAAACAAGTTCTTGATGAAGAGGCCATATTGAACCCAGAATGGCTGGTCCAGGTTGTACTGGGCCCGGAGGGCGTCGATGACGCTCTGCGGTGGCTGGCGATCCCCGAAGAGGGCAGCAATCGGGTCGCCGGGTAGTGCGAAGACCATGTAGTAGACGAGGAGCGTGGTCCCCAGGAATACCGGGATGACCTGGAGGAGCCTACGGAAAATGAAGCGAACCACGGGTCACCCCTCTCCGGTGGTGGGGCATTGGTGTGTCATGTGTGCCTTCCTGCCAAGCAAGCAAGGGGGGCCCGGCGCTTTGGCCGGACCCCCTTTGCCCTAAGGCAAGTTCAGATCCTGGAGACTACTTGGCCTCGATGTCGAAGTAGCGGACGCCGCCGTTCCAGCCGGTTTCAGCTGAGACAACGTTGTTGCTCCACACGATCGGGGTTGCCCGGTACCACAACGGCAGGCCGGGGAGGTCCTTGAACAGGATCTCCTGCGCCTGGTTGAACTTCTTGTTGGCGTCTTCCGGAGTCTTGGCTGCAAGGCCTTCCTTGAGGAGCTTGTCGAACTCGGGGTTCGAGTACTTCTCGTAGTTGGACGATGCGTTGGTTTGCCACACAGGTCCGAGGAAGTTGTAGAGCGACGGGTAGTCACCCTGCCAGCCGGCGCGGGTCAGGCCCGGGAGGGACTGCGACTTGCGGAGGTCCAGAACTTCAGCGAACTTTGCGAACGGCTGGATTTCGGCCTCGATGCCGAGGTTGTTCTTGAAAGCGTTGGCTACGGCGTCGATCCATTCCTTGTTGCCACCGTCAGTGTTGGAGGCGATCAGGAGCGGCTTGGAACCGTCGTACGGCTTGATCTTCTCGGCTTCGGCCCAGAGATCCTTTGCCTTCTGGGCGTCGAACTTCAGCACGTCGCTGCCGGGGATGGCGTCGTTGTAGCCGTCGAGCACGGGAGCTGTGAACTCGGTGGCCGGGGTACGCGTGCCGTTGAAGATGACCTTGGTGATCTCTTCGCGGTTGATGGCGTGAGACAGTGCCTGGCGACGCAGGAGGCCGGCTTCACCCTGGAAGTTCGGGTTGTAGCCCGGGATGTTCAGGGTGGCGTTGTTGGCGTTCGGGCGCGTGGAGTTACGGTCAGGGAAGTCCGTGGTGTAGGTCTTCAACGCGTTCGACGGAACAACGTCCGTGATGTCGAGGTTGTCGGCCTGGAGATCCGTGTACGCGGGGCCCGGATCGGTGTAGAACTTGAAGGTCACGCCACCGTTCTTGGCAGCACGCGGGCCGGTGTAGTCGGCGTTCTTGACCAGGGAGATGGACTGGTCGTGGACCCAGGCACCTTCCTTCTCGAACTTGTAGGGGCCGTTGCCGATCGGGTTCTCGCCGAACTTCTTGGAATCCTTCAGGGCCTCTGACGGAAGCGGGTAGAAGGCGGAGTATCCAAGTCGCAAGGACCAGTCAGCTTCAGGCTGGGTCAGCTTGACCGTAATGGTCTGGTCGTCCGTGGCAGCCAGGCCGGACATGGTCTGTGCCGTGGGGGCCGGCGTCGAGGTCTTCTTGCCGTCGGCGGAGGTGGTCTCGGTGACTGCGCTGACATCGGCGTAGCCTTCGATGGACTCGAAGAAGAAGCCGTTGTTCTGGAGGTTGGTGCTCAGTGCGGCAAAGTTCCAGGAGTCAACGAACGTCTTTGCCGTGACGGGCTCGCCGTTGGTGAACTTGGATCCGGATTTGACCTTGATGGTCCAGTTCTGCGAGTCCGTGGTTTCAATCGACTCCGCAAGTGCGTTAACGGGCTTGCCGTCCGAGTCGTAGGCGCGAAGGCCCTCGAACAGCAGCTCGACGACGCGGCCACCGTACACCTCGTTGGTGTTGGCCGGAAGCAGCGGGTTCTGCGGTTCGTTGCTGTATGCGGAAATGACCTTGTTCGGGTCAGCTGCGGCAGAGCTGTTTGTGCTGGTGCCGCCACCGCCGCCGCAACCGGTCACTGCGAGGGCGATGATCGCCGCTACGCCTAGAGCTTTGGAAGTGCGCGAGAAACGCATTCCGCCTCCTATGAGTCGTGGAGTTGAGCAGGGGAAATTCGTGATTTCCCCCAGGCACAGGCACAGTTTCCTACTGTGACGTTGCCTACATGTGAGTGTAAGCCTACCCACATTGTGTCCGGATGATGGGACATGCTGGCCAAACTGTAACCGTTCCGCAACCTACACATGCCTAAATTGACGCGGATTTCAAGTCAAACGCTACTCGGTGGTAATATTCGCTGTCTGACAGCAGGACAGGACGATTTCTAGACAAAGAAGGGCCCCGATTCCATGGAACCAGGGCCCTGTCCCACACCTGGGAAAGTCTTTGCCGTAGCGGCTACTGCCGCTCGGCCAAAGTTGCCAATTGTCCTGTCACCAAGCTCCAGCCCTCCTGCAAGCCAAGCTGCTCATGCTGTGCGCGCGACTCCGGATCCCCGTGACGCGCCACGATCCGGTACAAGGTTCCCTCTGTGTGGTCTGTGAAGGTGACCTCTCCCGTGACCGCGACGGGCATGGGTCGGACGGGCCTAAGGCTGCTGTCTACGGCATTGGTAAACACCAGTCGCTCCCCCTGATCAACAACGAGGAAAGCTGCGTCCATGTGTGGAACGAACGCAGAACCGTCCTCGCTCATGGAAGTTACGAAGCCCCCGCCAGCATGCGGTGCGAACGACTCCAACCTGCACGTGTAAGGCTCGGGAATCCACCACTGCTCGAAAAGTTCAGGCGTTGTCCAAGCGCTCCAAACGGTGGCCCGCGACGCACGAATGACCCTCTCGATAACGAGGTCAAGATCACGATTCATGGTTCTCCTTGAAGTTGCTGGTACTGGAGGCCGCTACGTCCTGACCTATTATGCTGGGCGGATGTCTACTGATGAAGAAAAGGATCCGCCCATCCCGGCTGATGTTGAGGGCAAGATCCCCAAAAAGACGCACGACAATCCAGACACCGAACAAGAAAAAGACGGCATCGAACCCGCCGACTCCTAACGGACTCCACGCGGGGCACAGCTGTAGGCCCTCAAACAGCGAAGGCCGCAGGCAATGAAGTCTTGAACTTCATCGCCTGCGGCCTACTGCGCTACAGGTCTCTTTACTCGCTGAACCAGGTCACACGTTGAAGCGGAACTCCACCACATCGCCGTCGGCCATCACGTACTCTTTGCCTTCGATGCGGACCTTGCCGCGGGACTTGGCCTCAGCCATGGAACCGGCGTCAATGAGGTCTTCGAAGGAGACAACCTCAGCCTTGATGAAGCCGCGCTGGAAGTCGGAGTGGATCACGCCGGCGGCCTGCGGTGCGGTGTCACCCTGGCGGATGGTCCACGCACGCGTTTCCTTGGGACCGGCCGTGAGGTAGGTCTGCAGGCCAAGGGTGTGGAAACCAACGCGGGCCAACTGGTCCAGGCCGGATTCGCTCTGGCCGTTCATTTCCAGCATCTCGCGGGCTTCTTCCTCGTCCAGTTCAACGAGGTCTGATTCCAGCTTTGCGTCAAGGAAAATGGCGTCAGCAGGGGCAACCAGAGCCCGCAGTTCGTCCTGCTTCGCCGGGTCTCCAAGAATGCCCTCGTCCGCATTGAAGACGTAGATGAAGGGTTTGGCGGTCAGGAGTCCGAGTTCCTTGAGGTGTCCCATCTCCAGCTTGTCGCTCTTGATCGACGAGAAGATCGTGTCACCGCGTTCCAGGACCGCTTGGGCGGCCTTGATGGCTGCAAGCTCGGCAGCTTCGCGCTTCTTGATCTTGACTTCTTTTTCGATACGCGGGATGGCGTTTTCGATGGTCTGAAGATCGGCCAGGATCAGTTCGGTGTTGATGGTCTCCATGTCGGAGCCCGGGTCAACCTTGCCATCCACATGGATCACATCGGGGTCATCGAACACGCGGACGACCTGTGCGATGGCCTCTGCTTCGCGGATGTTGGCGAGGAACTTATTGCCGAGCCCTTCGCCCTCCGAGGCGCCCTTCACGATCCCGGCGATGTCCACAAAGGACACCGGAGCCGGCAGCAACTTCTGCGAACCGAAGATTTCGGCCAGCTTCGCCAGACGCGGATCCGGCAGGTTGACCACACCGACGTTCGGCTCGATCGTCGCGAACGGATAGTTCGCGGCGAGCACCTGATTACGGGTCAGTGCGTTGAAAAGAGTTGATTTGCCGACGTTGGGCAGTCCGACGATGCCAATAGTAAGAGCCACGAGCATTGATTCTACCCGGTGTGACCACGTCCAGGGTTGTCACCACCCGCAAACGGCGCCCACGCGTGCAGCCTTGCTAAAACTGTCGTACCCCTGTGACAGGGTTGCCTCATGGATGGATTTGGATTGGTTTTGGCCCTGCTCATGCTCCTGATCGGCGCCGCCGTGGGTCTGGGGGCTGGCTATGTCGTCTTTCGGCGCCGGGGTGCTGGCCTGGAGGAAGATTTCGACGCCGTTTCGTCGCGCCTCTCGGAGGTGACCGCGCAGCTGGCAGCGGCCGACGCCGAACGCCGGCTTTTGTTCACCCAGAACCGGGAGTTGACTGCTTCGAGGAACGGGGATGGCAGCGTCCTGCGTGCGCTCGCTCCTGTGGCTGAGAAATTGACGGCAGTCCAGCAGCAGGTTTCCCTTCTGGAACGCGATCGGGTGGAACAGTACGGACAGCTTGCGCAGCAACTGCAGGACGCCCGTCTGTCAGATGAACAACTCCTGCGGTCGACGCACGCCCTGGCATCCGCCCTTCGCTCCAACAGCGCTCGTGGGCAGTGGGGCGAAGTTCAGCTCCGCCGGGTAGTGGAAGCCTCGGGAATGCTGCGGCACGTGGACTTCCATGAGCAGGTTCATTCCGGCCGAACCGAGAACACGCTGCGCCCTGACCTTGTGGTCCAGCTGCCCGGCGGCAAACAACTGGTAGTGGACGCCAAGGTACCACTGGGATCCTACCTCGCAGCCCAGGAACAGCTGCACGGCGACGGGTCCTTTGGTGAATCCGTAGCACCCGCCAGCAACCATGACTCAAAGACGTTGCTGGCGCACCACGCCAAAGCCCTGAAAGCCCATATCGATGCTTTGGCGGGCAAAAAGTACTGGGACATCCCGGGGAACTCACCCGAATTGGTGATCTGCTTCCTTCCGGCAGAATCCATCCTGGCGTCAGCCCTCGAGGCAGACCCGGCCCTGCTGGAATATGCCCTCTCCCGGAATGTCGTATTGGCGTCGCCTGGAACCTTGTTGGCCGTCCTCAAGTCGGTGGCGTTCACCTGGCGCCAGGATGTGCTCACGGACAGCGCCCACGAGCTGTTCGAGCTCGCCAAGCAGCTCTACGAGCGCATGGGGACACTGGGTGAAAATGTCGGCAAGCTGGGTAGCTCGCTGAAGACGTCCGTAGATCGTTACAACGCGATGGTAGGAACCCTTGAAGCCCGTGTCCTCCCGACGGCACGAAAGCTCAACACCATGGACGATGCCGGCCTTGCCGCGCCCATGTCAGTAGAGGCAGTCCCACGGGCCTTGGCAGCCCCTGAACTGCTGGCCGAGGACGCCGAAGAGTCTGCGGCTTAACGCACTGGCCCGCAGTGGGCCGCTTCCCCGGAGGGCAGCGACCACTGCGGGCCAGATTCTTTTTGTCTGTTGTGTGGCGAAGACGTTATGACGTCGAGCGGTTTCCCCGGCCGCCGAGCGCGCGTGTCACGTCGCCGGCTTTCTTCAGGGTGGCCCGCAGCTCCTTGGGAAGGGAGAACAGGAGGTCTTCTTCGGCAGTCACCACTTCCTGCACGTCGCCGTAGCCGTAGTCGGCCAACAGGCGCAGCACATCTTTGACGAGCACTTCCGGAACAGAGGCCCCGGACGTCACACCAACGGTGGCCACTCCTTCGAACCATGCTTCGTCCACTTCATTGGCAAAGTCGACTCGATATGAGCTCTTGGCGCCATATTCGAGGGCAACTTCAACCAGTCGGACCGAGTTGGAAGAGTTGGCTGAACCCACAACGATGACAAGGTCAGCTTGGGGGGCAATCTTTTTGATGGCCACCTGCCGATTGGTGGTGGCGTAGCAAATGTCGTCGCTGGGCGGATCCTGCAGGGTCGGGAACCGATCCTTCAGGAGGCGGACAGTCTCCATTGTTTCGTCCACACTCAGCGTCGTCTGTGACAGCCAGATGGTCTTCTCGGGATCCCGGACCGTGACCTTGTCTACCTCGTGCGGACCGTTGATGATCTGGATGTGCTCCGGGGCCTCACCGGCTGTTCCTTCGACTTCCTCATGACCCTCGTGGCCGATGAGCAGGATGTCGTAGTCTTCCTTGGCGAAGCGGACAGCTTCTTTGTGGACTTTCGTCACCAAAGGGCAAGTGGCGTCGATGGTGCGGAGACCTCGGTCCTCTGCGGACTGGACCACGGCAGGGGAAACTCCGTGCGCAGAGAAGATGACAAGAGCGCCCTCGGGGACCTCGTCTGTTTCCTCGACGAAGATGGCTCCTTGTTCTTCCAGGGAGCTGACCACATGGACGTTGTGGACGATCTGTTTGCGGACGTAAACCGGGGGCCCATAGTGCTCAAGGGCTTTTTCGACGGCGATGACGGCCCTGTCCACTCCAGCGCAGTACCCGCGCGGGGCGGCCAGCAGAACCTTCTTGGGACCCGTGACGGGGGCCGCTGCCTGTACCTCTTCGGGAGAACGCCGTCTGCGCGGCACCGTGGGCATAGGAATGGAAACTGCTGTGCTGGTCATCCCTCCATGCTACCGGCCCGGTCTTTAGCTCCGGGCCGAACGTGACCCTCGTCGCCCTGACACCGCGGAAGCTATGACGCCAACCACCAAGACAGCCCCGGATGTGACTGCTGCGATCAGGACCCACTGGCCAAAACCTGTCCGCGCCGCAGTGAGGAACTCCTGCTTGAACAGTTCTGCCACACCATTGGCGCTGGCAAGGTTTCCGATCATCCCGCCAGCCAGATCCGCCCCTGCCGTCCATAGTGCCGCAAGTGCGAGTCCGCCGAGCCCCAGGAACACCAGGACCAGCGAGCGTCGGCGGGCGGCGACGAAGGCCAGGAGTGCCGCCACTAAGGCGCCGGCAGCGGCTACCCACCACAGGGGTGCGAAGGCAGAAACGCGCTCAACGAGTTGCCGGTGCGAAGGCTCCCCCAGAGAGACAAGGCTCTCAGCGGGAACATCAAGCCTGATCCGCGTAGCCTCGGCAAAATGATCGCGAATCAGCCTCACCAGTGGCCCTATATCCAGGACCAGGGCCGTGGAAGAAGCCGATTCCTCCGCTTGCGTGGCTGCTCCGAAGTTCAGCCTGTGGCTGTTCCGAACCGTTTCCTCCCAGGCTTGGGGGTAGTCGCTCCACGATTGCATGCCCGTGGCCGCATTCCGGAGCGCATCGGCCGCCAGGGACTGGATCGGCCCGGGAAGGTCCACCGAGGATTCGAAGGTGCCTACGGCGGCGGTTGCAAGGCGGCTCTGGAAGTCGGGATCGTTGCCCAACGCTCCCGCGATGCGAACGAAGCCCTCTTCCTTGACGATGTTCTGGTCTACCCACGCTGCTGGCACGGCGACGGCCGTCAGCAGAACGGCGAGGACCACTCCCAATGCTGAAACAAAAGTACGCAAGGTCATCCTCGGGGCTCGGGGGCTGTGCCACCATCCTAGGTCTGTCCACATGATAGGAAAAATGTCGGGGCCCGGCACTAAAGCTATGGATAGAGTTGGAAAGCGGCCGGCACCCAAGGCCGCATCCCTGAGCGAGGACAAAACCATGCTGCAACAATCACGGACACCGGAACAGGCACGGACCGCCAATGTCCGCTGAAGCGACGCCCGAATCCACCTTGCCGGGGACAGCTGCCGAAACCAGCCCTGATAATCCCTGGCCGCTGCAACTCCTGTCCAGGAAGCTCAAGGCGCACATCGAACGGGCGCCTGCGGCATGGATCGAGGGACAGGTCATTGAGCTGAACCGTCGGGGTGGAAACGCATTCCTGACGCTGCGTGACGTTGACGCCGAGATTTCCCTGCCGGCATCCGTGTGGTCCACGGTGCTGGACCGCCAAAAGGTTCCCTTGGAACGCGGGTCCCGCGTGGTCGCCTTGGTCAAGGCGGACTTCTGGGTCAAAACAGGTCGGCTGAACATGTCAGTGAAGGACATCCGTCCAGTTGGCCTGGGTGACCTGCTGGCGCGGATCGAACGGCTGAGGCAGGCGTTGGCTGCCGAGGGACTCTTCGCTGATTCCCGGAAACGCAAGTTGCCTCTCCTCCCCCACCGCATCGGACTCATCACCGGCCGGGACTCGGACGCCAAGAAGGATGTCCTGCGCAATGCAGCCTTGCGTTGGCCGGCAGTTGAGTTCGACGTCCGCGAAGTTGCCGTCCAAGGCAACACCGCTGTTTCCCAGATCATCGCAGCGCTGAAGAAGCTGGATGCGGATCCCCATGTGGATGTCATTGTCATCGCCCGAGGTGGCGGGGCGCTGGAAGATCTCCTCCCCTTCAGCAACGAGGACCTCATCCGCGCTGTTTCAGCGGCAACAACGCCAATTGTCAGCGCTATCGGCCATGAGGCTGACCGTCCCATCCTGGACGACGTCGCGGACCTCCGCGCTTCCACCCCCACCGATGCCGCCAAACGGATCGTTCCTGATGTCGCAGAAGAATTGGCCATGGTGCGCCAGGCCCGCGATCACCTCCGCCGCAGCGTTGGCCGGATGGTGGACAGGGAGACAGACCGGCTCCATGCCTTAAGGTCCCGACCGGTTTTGGCTACCCCGGCTTCGATGGTCGACGCCCGCGCAGACGACATCCACCGGCTGCAACGGCGTTCCCATTCAGCTGTGAGCACTGCGGTCGTCCGCGCCCTGGATCAGGTGCAACACCTGAGGGCACAAGTGCGGGCATTGTCTCCGCAGAAAACACTGGACCGCGGTTATGCCGTGGTCCAAATCGTCGGCGAGGACCAAGCAGGGCACACGGTGGTCAGCAGCCCTGAAGAGGCGCCAGAGGGCACCGCACTTGCCATCCGCGTAGCTGACGGTCGATTCCGCGCAGTATCCAGCGGCCAAGGACAAGTCGCCGAACGCTGACACGGCAGAACCCAACGTCACTCCCAACCACAAAGGACATCATGACTGAAAACACTCCAGCGGACCCTTCACCGGAGTCCCTCGACTCTCTGAGTTACGAAGAAGCCCGTGAGCAACTTGTCAGCGTAGTGGGCCGCTTGGAAGCGGGCGGTGCCACCTTGGAAGAGTCCTTGGCGCTCTGGGAACGGGGCGAAGCCTTGGCCAAGCGGTGTGAGGACTGGCTTGAGGGCGCACGCAAGCGCCTGGCGACCGCAAGAGATGCTGGCAACGACGCCGGGGCTGCCGCCAGCTCCGGCTAACAGCTGCGGGACGCTACCAGTCGCGGGAGCGAATGGCTTAGGACTCCATGACGAGGGCGCGCTCCTCGGCGACGTCGAAATTTGCCTTGGGCCAGTCCAGCTGCAGCCCCCCGAGGGCATCCAACAGCAGTTGCTGCACTGCGATGCGCGCGTACCACTTCTTGTTGGCAGGTACCACGTGCCACGGAGCAGTTTCCGTTGAGGTCTTCTCGAAGGCCACGCTATAGGCGTCCATATAGTCATCCCAGAAGGCCCGCTCGGCGAGGTCCGTCCGACTGTATTTCCAGTGCTTGGTGGGATCGTCAAGCCTGGCAATGAGTCGCCTCTTTTGCTCGTCCTTGCTGATATTGAGCATGACTTTGACCACGGTGGTTCCCTGCTCGGCAAGACGGGCTTCGAAGTCATTAATCGCGGCATACCGGCGCTCCAGCTCGGAAGCGTCGGCCCATTCGTGGACGCGATGAATCAGGACGTCCTCGTACTGTGAACGGTCAAAGACTCCCACCATTCCAGCAGCAGGGACTTGCTTCTCGATCCTCCACAGGAAGTCGTGCGACTTTTCCTCGTCAGTTGGGGCCTTGAACGCAGATACTTGAACGCCTTGCACATCCATGGCGCCCACTACGTGGCTGACAATGCCACCTTTCCCGGCGGTGTCCATGGCTTGGAGTATCAACAGGAGCCGTTTCCCGCTGCCCGCCCTGCCCTCGGCAAAGAGCTTTTCCTGCAGCTCCGCCAGCCGCGCATCCTGTGCCTCCAGCAGCGCTTTGCCATCCGTTTTCCCACCGGTGTAGCCGGGGGTGGATTCAGGATCAACGCCTGCCAGCGAAAACCCAGGCCCCACTCTCAGTACCTCGGCCGGACTTTTGGCGAACTCAACTGCTGCAGCCATTGACGTGCCCTTTCTGCCAGGCCGCGCCCCCGTGGCGCGGCCATGGACCTCAGGCTAATTGCCCGGGTACCTCGACAGGAAGTCCGCCATGCGGCCAATTGCCTCTTCGATGTCCTTCACGTTGGGCAATGTCACCATTCGGAAGTGGTCCGGGCGCACCCAGTTGAACGCCCTCCCGTGTGACACCAGGATTTTCTGTTCCTTCAACAGGTCAAGGACAAACTTCTCGTCGTCGCGGATGTGATAGACCTCGGGGTCCAGTTTGGGGAACAGGTACAGTGCTCCCCTGGCCTGCTGGGTGCTGACTCCGGGGATGGCATTCAACAGATCGTAGGCCTTGTTGCGTTGTTCAAGGAGCCTGCCGCCGGGCAGGATGAGGTCGTTGATGCTCTGGTAGCCACCAAGCGCCGTTTGGATGGCGTGCTGGGCAGGAACATTGGCACACAAACGCATGTTGGCCAGCAGGTTGATGCCTTCAAGGTAATCGGCGGCATCCTTCTTGGGCCCCGAGATGGCCATCCAGCCAGCGCGGTAGCCACAGACCCGGTAGGCCTTGGACAGGCCACTGAACGTCAGGCACAGGACATCGTCACCGGTGAGCCCGGCGAGGTTGATGTGAACAGCGTCCTCGTACAGGATTTTCTCGTAGATTTCATCGGCGAAAAGCACCAGGCCGTGTTTTTCGGCGAGGGCGACAATCTTCTTGAGCGTCTCTTCCGGGTACACCGCGCCCGTGGGATTGTTGGGGTTGATCACCACAATTCCCTTGGTCCGGGGCGTGATCTTGGCTTCCATGTCCTCAAGGTCAGGCTGCCAGCCGGAGTCTTCATCACAGAGGTAGTGCACTGGGCGCCCGCCGGCCAAGGCGACCGAAGCCGTCCACAGCGGATAGTCCGGTGTGGGAATCAGGACCTCGTCGCCATCTTCAAGGAGGGCCATGAGGGACATGGTGATGAGCTCGCTGACACCATTGCCAAGGTAAATGTCATCAACGTGGATGTTCTGGATGCCGCGGGTCTGGTAGTACTGCGACACGGCCGTCCGGGCAGAGAAAATACCGCGGGAATCGCTGTAACCCTGGGCATTTGGCAGGTGGCGGATCATGTCCACCAAGATGGCGTCAGGCGCTTCAAAACCAAAAGGGGCCGGGTTTCCGATGTTCAGTTTGAGGATCCGGTGACCCTCCGCCTCCATCTGCTGGGCGGCCTGAAGAATCGGTCCACGGATGTCGTAAAGGACATTATGAAGCTTGGTGGACTGCTTGAATTTCGCCATCCCTCAAATATGCCACACGGGTGATGGACTTTAGCTGAGACTTAACTCACATATACGACGACGGGGGGGGGGGGGGCCCCCCGGGGGGGGGCCCCCCGGGGCGGCCCCCCGACCGGGAACAGGCACCGACCGGGAACAACGGAGGCGGCCGCATCGGAATAGTTG
>NZ_JAJOHP010000063.1:0-28394 GCF_021109375.1 Arthrobacter sp. AK01 | reverse complement strand
CCCCCCCCCCCCCCCCCCCCCCCCCCCCCCCCCCCCCCCCCCCCCCGCCCGGCGGGGGCCCGGGCGCGGCCCCGTCCACCCCCCCCCCCCCCCCCCCCCCCCCCCCCCCCCCCCCCCCCCCCAAAAAAAAACCCCCCCGTCCGCCCCCCCCCCCCCCCCCCCCCCCCCCCCCCCCCCCCCCCCCCCCCAGTCTTGTCTAAATAGGAATCATTCCTATTTAGGGCTACACTGGAACCTGCCAGTAATTGTGTTTGATTCTCATTTTGAGTAGATCCGAGGTCCTCGTGCGTCGTTCCGCCGCCCGCCTGTCCATGGCCGCTTCCGCAGGTATTGCCGCCCTCCTGCTTTCTTCTTGTGCCGGTACGGCTGGGGCCACCAATCCGTCATCGTCCGGCGCCATCGAGGTGGTCACCTCCACGAATGTTTACGGCGACGTAGTGAAAGCAATCGGTGGGGATAAAGTCAACGTCAGCGCCATCATCACCAAGACCAGCCAGGACCCGCACTCCTATGAGGCATCTGCCCAGGACAAGTTGGTCATCTCCAAGGCAAAGCTCGTAGTGGAGAACGGCGGAGGCTATGACGAGTTCCTCCACAAGATTGCTGATGAAACCAAGGTCGGCCACGAGAACATGATCAGCGCAGTCGAAATTTCCGGGCTTGCTCCGGAAGGAGAGGGACACAGCGAGGAAGCCCACAGCGATGCGGACCACGCGCACAATCACGGTGAGTTCAACGAACACGTCTGGTACAGCCTGGCCACCATGGGCAAGGTGGCCGACGCAGTTGCCGCCAAACTTGGCAGCCTGGATGCGGGATCGGCCGCGACGTTCACGGCCAATGCCGACGCGTTCAAAGCCAAGCTCACTGACCTCACTGGAAAACTCGACGCCGTCAAGGCGGCCAACGAGCACGCGCCGGTAGCGGTCACTGAGCCCGTGCCGCTGTATCTGCTGGAAGCGGCGGGCCTGGAGAATAAGACTCCCGAGGCCTACAGCGCCGCCATTGAAGAGGAAACCGATGTCCCGGCCGCTGTATTGAAGGAAACCACGGACTTGGTCAGTGCCAACTCCGTGCGGTTCCTGGCATACAACGAACAGACCGAAGGACCCCAGACCGAAGCCGTCAAGCGGGCCGCCGAGGCTGCGGGTGTGCCGGTGGTGAATTTCACGGAGACCCTGCCTGACGGCAAGGACTACGTCCAGTGGATGACGGACAACGTGGAAGCCGTCACTGCAGCATTGAAGAAGTAGCTTTACCAGCATCAAATTGCGGTGAAGGGCCCCGCCCGCGTCCTAAGATATTCAGGGATGGCTGCGGGGCCTTTTGCTGCCACCACCCAGTCGCGAACACGAGCGGCATCAGAATGCGTTCCCCGGAGCGCGTGGATCGAGGACAACTTTTGACACCGGTAGTGAGCCTCCGCGGAGGGAGCCTGCAGTTCGGCAAGAGGACGCTTTGGCGGGATCTTGATCTGGACATTAATCCGGGAGAGTTCTTCGCAGTCCTTGGCCCGAACGGCAGTGGCAAGACAAGCTTCCTGAAAGTCCTCCTCGGACTTCAGGAGCTGCACTCCGGATCAGTGACTCTCGGTGGTCACCCCGTGGAGCGCGGCAGTAAGCGCATCGGCTACATTCCGCAGCAAAAGTCGTTCGCTCCGGATACGCCTTTGCGTGCCCGGGACCTGGTGGGCCTTGGCATTGATGGGCATCGCTGGGGCATGCGGCTGTCTGCAGGAAAGGTCAACCAGCGTGTCGACGAATTGCTGGAGTTGGTGGGGGCATCGGACTACGCAAAGGTTCCGGTGGGGCAACTGTCCGGTGGCGAGCAGCAACGGCTCAGGGTGGCGCAAGCGCTGGCCACGGAGCCGCAAGTTCTCCTGTGCGACGAACCGCTCCTTTCGCTGGACCTTCACCACCAGCAGGGCGTGAGTTCGCTGATCAACAAGCAGTGCCATGAGCGCAACAGCGCAGTGGTTTTCGTGACCCATGAGATCAACCCGGTGATGGATTATGTTGACCGCGTCCTCTATCTGGCCGGCGGCCAGTTCCGGGTCGGGACGCCGCAGGAAGTCATGACCACGGAAGTCCTTTCGGAGCTTTACGACAGCCATGTGGAGGTCATCCACACCAACGGAAGGATCGTCGTCGTCGGTCTTCCCGACGCAACCACTCACTTCCACGACGAAGCCCACGCTAATGCCGGGGAGGAATTCTAAGTGGATCCCGACAACATCCTGCAAACCATTTTCAACTTCGAGAACTATGGCGAGTTGCTGGTGCTTGTCCAGAACTCCATCTGGGCCGGTGCGGTACTGGGGTTGCTGGGTGGCTTGGTTGGCACTTTCGTCATGAAGCGGGACCTTGCCTTCGCGGTCCATGGCATCTCCGAGTTGTCCTTTGCCGGTGCTGCGTTTGCTTTGCTGATTGGTGCCGACATCATTTTTGGCTCGTTGATTGGCTCGGTGGCTGCAGCAGTACTGCTTGGATTCATGGGCGTGAGGGCGCGGGACAAGAACTCGATCATTGGCGTGATCATGCCGTTCGGCCTGGGCCTGGGCATCTTGTTCCTAGCGCTGTATGAGGGCCGTGCGGCTAACAAATTCGGCCTGCTGACCGGTCAGATTGTTTCCGTGGACACCGTCCAGTTACAGGTTCTTGCCGGGACAGCGGTGGTGGTGATGGCAGCGTTGGCTGCTATCTGGCGGCCGCTGAGCTTCGCCAGCGTGGACCCCGAAATGGCTGAAGCCCGGGGCGTTCCGGTCAGGGGACTGGCCATCGGGTTCATGGTGCTGCTGGGCATCAGCGTGGCGCTGTCCATCCAGATTGTCGGTGCGCTGCTTGTGCTTGCATTGCTTATCACCCCCGCGGCTGCGGCGCTGCGCGTGACTACTTCGCCTCGCCTGGTGGTGCTGCTGAGCGTGGTATTCGCGATGACTGCCACTGTGGGAGGCATCCTCCTGGCCCTCGGCAGCCGGATCCCCATCAGCCCCTACGTCACCACCTTGTCATTCCTGATCTACGTGGTGTGCCGGGTCATTGGACGGGTCCGGACCAACAGGGGGCTTAACGGCCGAGTGTCACGGGACCAGCCCGCGGGCGCACTCTAGAGCTTGCCGGCAGCCTTTTTCGCGGTGCACTCCGGGCAGAGTCCGAAGATTTCGACGGTGTGGGCCACCTCAGTGAAACCGTGTTCGGCGGCAGTTCGTGCAGCCCAGGTTTCGACGGCGGGTGCTTCCACTTCCACTGCCTTCCCACAGTTGCGGCACAGCAAGTGGTGGTGGTGTCCCGTGACAGCGCAACGTCTGTAGACCGCTTCTCCTTCGCCGTTGCGGAGGACATCAATAAGTCCGTCATCGGCCAACGACTGAAGGATGCGGTACGCAGTGGCCAGCGACACGGAAATGCCCTTGTTCTGCAGCAACCGGTATAGCTCCTGGGTGCTGACGAAGTCATCCAATTCGTCCAGTGCGGCGCTGACGGCCAAGCGTTGCTTGGTGACACGCTGCTCCTTGACACCGCTGGTGGCCGGCGCCGCAGGGCCGGTCGTGGCGGAATTGGTGCCGTGTGGCATGGAAAGACTCACTTCCGTGGGGATGCTGGCAAACCCCAATTTTACCAGCAGGGCAGGGTTGGAAACTGTCAGCCGGTGGTCCTAGGCTGAGGACATGCTGCTCACCAAGTACACCCACGCCTGTGTCCGGTTGGAGAAGGAGGGAAACGTCCTGGTCATTGATCCTGGAACGTTTTCCGAATCGGAGGAAGCATTGAGCGGGGCCCACGCCGTACTTGTCACTCACGAGCACAATGACCACATAGACCGTCCGGCCGTTCTGGCAGCCATGCGGAGCAATCCATCGTTGGAAGTCCATGCTCCTGCTGGTATTGCCACGGCATTGCGGGAAGATGGCGACGTGGCCGAGCGGGTGCACGCCGTGGAGCCCGGCTCTGATTTCGAAGCCGCAGGATTCAGCGTGCGGACGTTCGGCGGCCAGCACGCGGTAATCCACGCGCAAATCCCGGTGGTGGCGAACATCGGCTACTTGGTGGATGAAAATGTGTTCCACCCGGGGGACTCCTTCGTCGTCCCGGACGGGATTGACGTCAAAACCCTCCTGGTGCCCATCCATGCCCCGTGGTCCAAGGTGGGCGAGGTGGTGGACTTCGTCATCTCAGTCCGCGCTCCCAGGGCGTTTCCGGTCCATGACGCACTGCTCAATGAGCTGGGACGTGGCATCGTGGAGGGCCACGTGACCCGAATCGGCGCCCGCTACGGGACCAGCTACGAACGCCTTGCGCCGCGCGACTCAGTAGAGGTCTAGCCGGTCCAAGCCCCCGTGTTGTGGAACCGCTCCAGGACTGCTTCGTGCGGTAAAGGATCCAAGCCCTTGGCCGCCAGCCAGCCGGCGTCGTTATAACTGCCTGCATAGCGGTCGCCGCTGTCGCACATCAGTGAAACGATGCTGCCTTGACGCCCCTCAGCCACCATCCCGGCCACCAACTGCCAGACGCCCCACAGGTTGGTCCCGGTGGAGGGCCCTGCGTGCAGGCCCGTGAGCTTGCGGAGATGGCGCATGGCGGCAACGGACGCGGCGTCGGGCACCTGGATCATGTGGTCGATCACCGCAGGGACGAAACTGGGTTCAGACCTTGGACGGCCGATGCCCTCGATTCGTGATGGCAGGCCCGTGGCTGCGGCGGTGTCGCCGTCGCGCCAAGCGGGGTAGAAGGCGGAGTTTTCCGGGTCCACTACGGCCAGGCGCGTGGGGTAGCGGTTGTACCTCAGGTAGCGGCCAATGGTCGCGCTGGTGCCACCGGTGCCCGCGCCCACCACGATCCAGTCGGGAATCGGGTGTTCCTCAAGGGCGAGTTGGTCGAAAATCGACTCCGCGATGTTGTTGTTGCCCCGCCAATCTGTGGCGCGTTCTGCATATGTGAACTGATCCATGTAGTAGCCGCCGGACGTTTGGGCGGTTTCCTCGGCCACGGCATAGACCTCCGAAGCATGGTCCACCAACAGGCACGCGCCGCCAAAGTCCTCGATCAGGGCGATCTTCTCGGGGCTGGTGGTTTTGGTCATGACGGCGATGAAGGGCAAGCCAATCAGCCGCGCAAAGTAAGCCTCGGACACGGCAGTACTGCCGCTGGAGGCTTCCACGATGGTGGTGCCCTCCGTGATCCATCCGTTGACCAGGCCGTACAGGAACAACGATCGCGCCAAGCGGTGCTTGAGGCTGCCCGAGCGGTGGGTCGACTCATCCTTCAGATACAGCTGGACCCCCCAATGTTCCGGGAGGGGAACCGCGTAAAGGTGCGTGTCCGCCGAGCGGTTGTTCTCAGCCTCGATCTTGCGGATGGCCTCGCTGGCCCATGCCCTGTCCTGAATGCACGAATTGCTCACTGGATAAGCCTAGGCTGGATTCCGGGCGGCGGCAGCACCAGCAGCTGCGCGGGGAGACCGGCCGCCGGAACGAAGGAGAACTTATGTCCACGCTGATCAGTTCGTCACAACTGCACGAGCGCCTCCAATCCGGGGAGCGCACTGTGCTCCTGGATGTCCGCTGGGTGTTGGGACGGACTGACGGGCATAGTGAATACCTGGCCGGGCACCTGCCCGGCGCAGTTTACGTGGACCTCCCCACTGAGCTCGCAGACCACGCGCAGCCCGGCCGTGGCCGGCACCCGTTGCCGTCGCGCGAACACTTCCAGGAGACCGCGCGAAAGTGGGGAATCAACGACGGCGACACAGTGGTTGCGTACGACAACAGCGGCAGCATGGCTGCAGCACGCGTTTGGTGGATGCTGCGCAACGCCGGGGCTTCCTCGGTCTACCTGCTCGACGGCGGTTTGGCGGCCTGGCGTGCGGAGGGTTACCCGGTGGAATCCGGTGAGGTGACTCCCGCCGTCGGAGATGTCCTCTTGGGCGCGGGCAACATGCCAGCGATTACCGAGCAGGAAGCGGCTCAGTGGCACAGCCACGGCGTGCTGTTGGACGCCCGGGCGGGAGAGCGCTACCGCGGCGAAGTGGAGCCGATCGACCCCCGGGCGGGACACATTCCGGGCGCTGTGAGCGCACCGACCACGGCAAACGTCACGGGCGAGGGGACCTTCTTGCCGGCGGAGGAACTGAAACGACGCTTCGAGGAGCTGGGCGTGGATGGGTCAGCCCGCATTGCCGTGTATTGCGGCTCCGGGGTGACGGCTTCCCACGAGATCGCGGCTCTGGAGATTGCTGGTTACCGGGCGGAATTGTTCCCGGGATCCTTCTCGCAATGGTCCAACAACGCCGCGAATCCCGTAGCCGTTGGAAGCGATCCTTTTGACGAGGGCCCTGAGGGTGCCCCTGATCACGCTGGCGCAAGTGGCACAAGCACAGCTGCCGGGAGTAGCGTCGGATCATGACCCCCGGACGCCCTGTGCCCCCGCCCCTTGCCAAACCCATCACCCTGAACACCAGCGAAACCGGTAAGGAAACCCTTGCTGCAGCCTATGGCGCTACGTCCCCCGATAGTGGCCTGGTTCCCTTGACTGTCTCCCGCCGTGCACCTGCTGAGGACGACGTAGAGATCGCGGTTGAATTCTGCGGCCTGTGCCACTCCGACGTGCACGCGACGCGGGGGGAGTGGCGAATTCCCCCCTACCCGCTGGTCCCTGGCCACGAGATAGTTGGCCGGGTAACCCGCGTGGGCACCGCAGTGGAGGACTTTGCGCCGGGTGACCGGGTGGGTGTCGGCTGCATGGTGGACTCCTGCCGCGAATGCGGGAGCTGCCTCGATGGCCTGGAGCAGTACTGCGAGCGGGGCAACATCGGCACGTACGGCGCTGCCGACCCCCGTCACGGTGACGCGGTCACCCAAGGCGGCTATTCGACGTCGGTGGTGGTTGACAGGCGCTTCGTGCTGCGCGTTCCAGAAGCCCTCGACCCCGCTGCGGCAGCGCCGTTGTTGTGCGCAGGAATCACCACCTACTCCCCGCTGCGGTACTTCGACGTCGAAGAAGGCGACTCCGTAGGCGTTGTGGGGTTGGGCGGACTGGGGCACATGGCCGTCAAGATCGCCAAGGCCATGGGGGCGGAAGTCACTGTGTTTACTACCTCCGAATCCAAGTTCGACGCCGCTAGGGAACTTGGTGCCGACCACGTGGTTCTCTCCATGGACGCCGACGCCATGGAGGCTGCCAACCGGAGCATCGACGTCATCATTGATACTGTCGCCGCGCCGCACGACCTCAACCCCTACTTCCGGACGCTTCGCCTGGATGGGGCGCTGTTCCAGCTGGGCCTTCCTGCCGACGACATGCCGCCGGTCAGCCCGGGCCTGCTCATCCGCCGCCGACTCGCCTACGCGGGTTCGTTGATCGGCGGCATTGCGGAAACTCAGGAAATGCTGGACTTCTGCGCGGAACACGGAGTCACCAGCGACGTGGAAATCGTGGGGGCCGAACAGCTGAACGAGGCCTACGACCGCATGGTTGCCGGTGACGTAAAGTACCGTTTCGTGCTGGACACAGCAACACTTCAGAAACCATCGGAAAGGGCAGACGCATGAGCACACTGTTCACCAAGATCATCAATGGCGAGATCCCCGGCCGCTTCGTGTGGAAGGACGAGGATGTGGTCGCCTTCCTCACCATCGCTCCGCTCACGCACGGACACACCTTGGTGGTGCCGCGCGAAGAAGTGGACTCGTGGACACATGCCAGCCCGGAACTCCTGGCCAAAGTCATGGACGTCGCCCAGAGCATTGGCAAGGTCCAGGAGAAGATCTTCGACGCCAAGCGCGTGGGCGTCCTCATGGAGGGGTTTGAGGTGGAGCACCTGCATGTGCATGTGTGGCCGGCCTACTCCACCGCGGACTTTGAAGTCCACAACGTAGACCACAACCCGGACCCCGCAGTGATGGATGCCACGGCAGTAAAGCTTCGTGCCGCACTCCGGACGGCCGGACACGGAGATGCTGTCCCCGAAGACTGAGCTCCGGGACAAGTTAACCCGGCGGTGCTTAATCAGCTCCGCCGGGTTTTCCTTTGTCTGCCGCTAGGCGGGGGCTAGGGCCTGGTTGAGCACCGTGCGGATGCGCTTTTCCGACACCGAATAGGCGGTGCCCAGCTCCACGGCGAACAGGCTCACCCGCAGTTCCTCAATCATCCAGCGCACGCGGGTTAACTCCGTCCCTGCCCTGCGTCCGGGAAGCAGCGCAGAAACAGCGTCGTCGTAGTCGTCCTCCAGGGCCTGTACGATCGCCATATTCAGGCCATCACGCTGGACGTTTCCCGGCAGTTTTTCCAGCCGCTTCTCGATAGCCTGCAAGTACCGGGGCAGCTGGCTGAGTTGTGCGTAGCCCGTCTGTGCCACGAAGCCGGGGAAGACCAGTTGTTCCAGCTGGCTCTTCATGTCATTAAGGGCAGTGATCAGCGGCAGGCTGGCGTTGGACTTGAGCTCTTTCTGGATGCGGCGCGTACTAGCCAAAATGCGCTCGACGACGGCAGTCACCGTGAAGACAGTATCGATCAGTTCTGCCCGGACTACTTCATACAGCGCATCGAAAGACGGCCTGTCCCACGGCAAGTCCTGCGGCGTCAACTTATCGATGGCAGCAAGGGCGCAATCCGCGATCAGCGCGCTGACGGAGCCGTGCGGGTTCTGGCTGAAGGTCAGTTTTTCCATGTTGCTCAGGTGCTCCAGCACGTATCGGTCCGGGGGCGGAATTCGCAGCGCCAGGAGCCGGATGACACCACCGCGCATGGCGGCTTCCTGTTCAGCCCTGGTCTGGAATACCCGAAGGGCGACCGACTTGCCTTCATCAACGACAGCAGGGAAGCCAGTGACGTCATGGCCCTTCACGGTGCGTGTGACCTGACGCTCCACGGTGCCGAAGTCCCATTCGGTGATTCCGCTGCGTTCCGCCACCGCTCCGTTGCCAGCTGTTGCGTTGGTAACGGCCGCCGTCGACGGTTGGCTGTTGGCGCTGCCGGTTCCCTTGCCACCCTTGGCGCGCGACGTCGTTGCGGGAGTGGCGCCGAGCGACTCCGCTATGGCGCGGCGTGTGGCAGGAGCCAGCTTCTCCTGGAGTTCGGCGAGGTCCTTGCCTTCGTCCAGCACCTTGCCTTTGCTGTCGACCACTTTGAAACTCACGCGCAGGTGGGACGGTACTGCATCCCAATTCCATGAGCCGGGCGGAATGACGTGCCCACGGAGCCGGCGGAGTACGAGTTCCAATGACGCTTCGAGGTCGTCTGCGGCGGGGTCGAAGTCTGCCTCCAGGGCGGCCGTGGCCTGCCGGGCCACATCAGGGGCAGGGACGAAGTTCTTCCGCACCTGCTTAGGCAACGATTTGATGAGGGCCGTCACCAGCTCTGCACGTTGCCCCGGAATCTGCCAACGGAAGGGGGCATCATCGAGTTGGTTGAGGAACAACACAGGAACCTCGGCGGTGACACCATCGGATGGGTTGGGTGCCGATCCCGGCGCCACGGGATGGAACTCGTAACTCAGGGGGAGTTCAAAGCCCTTGTGCAGCCAGGTCTTCGGATACGCGGAGTCGTCCAGTGCCTCGGCGTCTTCGCTCATCAACAGCGATTGGTCGAAGTCCAGGAGGTTGGGATCCGCGTGGCGGGCATCCTTCCACCACTTGTCGAAGTGCCTCTCGGAGACAACGTCCGGGCCAACGCGTGCATCGTAGAACTCGAACAGCGTCTGGTCGTCCACAAGGATGTCGCGCCGGCGCATGCGGGTCTCGAGTTCCTCGATCTCCTGGAGCAAGGCACGGTTGCGGTGGAAGAACTTGTGGTGCGTCTTCCATTCGCCTTCCACCAGGGCGTGGCGGATGAACAGCTCACGGGAGAGCTCGGGATCGACGCGCCCGTAATTGACCCGCCGGTTGGGAATGATCGGCACGCCGTACAGCGTGACTTTCTCATGGGCCATGACGGCGCCCTGCCGGGAAGACCAATGGGGTTCGCTGTAGGAACGCTTCACCAGGTCCGGGGCTACCTGCTCGGCCCACAGGGGATCGAACTTCGCGGCGACACGCGCCCAAAGGCGGCTCGTCTCCACCAACTCCGCAGCCATGACAAACGCAGGAGACTTCTTGAACAGGGCTGAGCCGGGGAAGATGGCGAAGCGGCTGCCGCGGGCCCCCGCATATTCACGCTTGCGCTCATCGAGGAGGCCAATGTGGCTCAATAACCCGGACAGCAGGCTGATGTGGATGCCCTCATAGTTCCCTACGGGATCGGCCTCGCGCTTGTTGTCCAACGCGATGCCCAAGGGCTTGGCCAGTTGCCTGAGCTGCGTGAACAGGTCCTGCCACTCGCGGACCCTCAAGTAATTGATGAACTCATTGCGGCACAGCTTGCGGAACTGCGTGGAAGACAGTTCGCGCTGCTTTTCCTGGATGTAGTTCCACAGGTTGAGGAAGCCCGTAAAGTCCGAGATCTCATCGCGGAACCGCGCGTGCTTCTCCGAAGCGAGCTGCCGCTTGTCAGTTGGCCGTTCGCGCGGATCCTGAATGGTGAGGGCTGCCGCGAGGATCATGACTTCCCGGACGCAGCCGCGCTTGCCGGCTTCCACGATCATCCGGCCAAGCCGCGGATCCACAGGCAGCTGGGCAAGCTTCTGCCCGACGGCGGTCAGCCCGCTGCCGCTGCGACCGTTACTGCCGGCGTCTGCCGTTTTGGGCGAACTCAAGGCACCGAGTTCGCGCAGGAGAGTGACGCCGTCGTTAATAGCCCTGGAATCCGGGGGTTCCACGAAGGGAAAGTTCTCCACATCCTTGGGTCCGCGGGCGACGCCCATGGCCGTCATTTGCAGGATGACGGCAGCAAGGTTGGTTCGGAGGATTTCCGGGTCGGTGAACTGGGGACGCGACTCGAAGTCTTCCTCGGAGTACAAGCGGATCGCGATGCCTTCGGACACACGGCCGCAACGACCGGAGCGCTGGTTGGCCGAGGCCTGGGACACGCGCTCTATGGGAAGGCGCTGGACCTTGGTCCGGTGCGAGTAGCGGGAGATGCGGGCCGTTCCGGTGTCTATCACGTACTTGATGCCCGGGACGGTCAGGGATGTCTCCGCCACGTTGGTAGCGAGGATGATGCGTCGCTTGCCACCAGGGTTGAAGACCCTGTGCTGCTCCTGGAGGCTTAGGCGGGCAAACAGTGGCAGCACTTCGGTCCCCGCCAGGCGGCGGTTGGTCTGGATGCGGCCATTGATGGCCTCCGCCGCGTCACGGATTTCGCGTTCGCCGGAGAAGAAAATGAGGATATCGCCCGGAGCTTCCTTGGCGAGTTCGTCTACGGCGTCGCAGACAGCATCCAGGGGATCACGGTCTTCTTCGAGTTCGTCGTCCGAACTTTCTTCGTCCGCGCCGGCTGGCTGGGACAGCGGACGGTAACGGATCTCCACCGGGTAAGTGCGTCCGGAAACTTCAATGATGGGCGCGGGCTCTTCGTCGTTTCCGAAGTGCTTGGCAAAGCGTTGGGGATCGATGGTGGCCGAGGTGATGATGACCTTGAGGTCCGGGCGCTGGGGGAGGATGCGCTTGAGGTAGCCCAGGATGAAGTCGATGTTGAGGCTGCGTTCATGGGCCTCATCGATGATGATGGTGCTGTACTTCCGGAGCAGTTTGTCCCGCTGGATCTCGGCAAGGAGGATTCCGTCGGTCATCAGTTTGATCCTGGTGGACGCGCTCACCTCGCCGGTGAAGCGGACCTGGAAGCCGACCTCCTGGCCGATCTCGACGCCGAGCTCCGACGCGATGCGTTCGGCCACCGTGCGGGCAGCCAGGCGGCGCGGCTGGGTGTGCCCGATCAGGCCCTTGTCTCCAAGGCCAAGCTCGAGGCACATTTTGGGGATCTGGGTGGTCTTGCCCGAGCCGGTCTCACCGGCAATGATGGTCACCTGGTTTGCGGCGATGGCCGCCATCAGATCCTCGCGGCGCTCGGAGACGGGCAGCTCTGCGGGGTAGGAAATATGAAGTGTCATGGCTGCTGCCAGTCTACTGTGGCCGGGGTCCTGCGTCCGCTGCTTCCGTCACAGTCCCGGCTGCTGCGGTGAGCCGGCGGGACAGGTGCCGGGCGAAGGACCTGAATTCTTCGGGCTCGAGGATCTCGAAGTCCATGTCCAGCGCGGCCAGATACGCGGCCGGTGCGGCCAGGTTGTCCCATCCGGAGCTCAGGATGGTGGCGCTCTGGCCGTCTGCTGTCAGCGTCGCGTATTGGGAATTCACGACGGCGGCTACCTCGGCCAGCGGTGCGCGGAGTCGCACCACGACATCGAACCTGTACGGCGAGCGGGTGATCGACTGCTGCACGTAGGCAGCCAAGTCTTCCGCGGGCAGCGGACGTGGTAAGTATTTCTTGCGTTCGGACGGCAGGGAAGCGAACCTGTCAGCCCTGAAGGTCCGCCAATCCTCGCGGTCCACATCCCAGGCCAAAAGATACCAGCGGCGGCCGGTGTCCACCAGCCTGTAGGGTTCCACAAGCCGCCGCGCAGATTCGCCGTCGGACTTGACGTAGTCAAAGGAAATCTGGCGCCGGTCTGATATGGCGGCTGAGACAACGGTCAGCTGTTGGGGATCAACTGTCGCCGCGTTGCTGGGAAGCGTGGTGACAGCGGCTTTCAGCATGGCGAACTTGGGACGAAGCCGGGATGGCAGGACTTGTTCCAGCTTTGCCAGGGCGCGGACCGAAGCCTCGCCGATTCCAGCTACCGGACCTGCGGCCACCGAGTTCAAGCCCAAGGCGACCGCCAATGCTTCGTTGTCGTCCAGGAGGAGGGGTGGAAGCTGCGCGCCGGCTCCAAGCTGGTAGCCTCCGGCGATGCCGGGTGAGGCATGGATGGGGTATCCCAGGTTCCGAAGCTTATCGATGTCGCGTCGGACCGTCCGCTCGGTAACGCCCATGCGGTCAGCGAGGGCGGGGCCCGTCCATTCCCGACGAACCTGCAACAGCGACAACAGCTGGAGCAACCGGGCAGAGGTTTGGATCATGCAAGTGAATCTAGTCCATGTGTCCGAGGCGTGAGAGCCAGGAAACATGCAGCCCTTAAATTGGGACGCCCGCCATTGGGGGAATCCTGCAGAATTCCTTGAACGGACGGGCGTCGGTTGGTTATGGCGTGGTGGACCTTGCAGTGGACTGGCATGCCCCTAGTAGATGCGGGGGTTCCAGTACGGGCTGCTCGGAGCGTCGAAGGCGCTCCACGGTTCCTTGGAGCTGACGGGCGGGTTGTGTCCGCGACCATCCTTCAACAGGGCTGAGATGGTAGCTGCGACGGCGGTGATGAGGACGATGAAGAGGATGATTCCGAAGATTTCCATGCCTCAAGCCTGCTCCTGTGGCAGACCAAGAAACAGTGGCAGAAATGCCCCATTTAGACAATTTTCTGCCACACTGGAGTTATGTTGAAATCAGTGGCGGTGATCGTTGTACCCAACTTCTCGATCTTCGAATTCGGGACGGCCTTCGAGGTCTTCGGCATCGACAGATCGGACCGAAACGCCGGAGTTCCGGCCTTCGATTTCCGGGTGGTCGCCCCCGAGCCTGGGGACATCCGCATGAAGTCCGGCCTCTCACTGCATGTGAATCTGGGCCTTGAGGCAGCAGCCGATGCGGACCTGGTCATCATGGCGCCTTTCGGCCGGGACCAAGAGGTCCCCGAGTCGGTCATGGATGCCTTGCGGGCCGCCCACGCGCGCGGCGCATGGGTGATGTCCATCTGTTCCGGAGCCTATGCACTGGCCCGTGCCGGTCTGCTGGACGGGCGCCGTTGCACCACGCACTGGCACTATTCGCAAGACCTGGCCAGCCGCTATCCGGACATCATCGTGGATGAGAACGTCCTCTATGTGCAGGACGGAACCATCATCACCAGCGCCGGCACCGCAGCCGGAATCGATGCCTGCCTCCACCTCGTCCGCGTCGAGTTGGGAGCAAACGTCGCCGCTGCCATCGCGCGCGACATGGTGGTTCCGCCCCATCGCGACGGCGGCCAGGCCCAGTTCATCGACCGCCCCATGCCGCGCTGTGGTTCAGCGCCCATGGAGGAGCTCCTGCGTTGGATGGTGGAACACCTGGACGAGGAACACAGCGTGAATGAACTCGCCGCACGTCTCCACATGTCTCCCAGGACCTTCGCGCGCCGCTTCAGGGCCGAAACCGGCACGACTCCTGCCGCGTGGCTCAATTCGCAACGGGTCTTGAGGGCACAGGAGCTACTGGAGACCACAGAACTGAACATTGACGAGATCGCCAGGGAAGCAGGGTTCGGGCATTCGGTGCTGCTCCGCCATCATTTCACCAAGGTGCTGGATACCAGCCCGCAGAGTTACCGGCGTGCCTTCCGGGGGCAGCTGGCTGAGGCCGTCTAGGGGAACCGGGACCGTTAGCGCCGGCTCCCGAGGCGACCACGGGACTCCGAGCCCTCAGCCTTGGCGCACTCCACCAGTTCCTGCCACGGGCCTGTGACGGCACGGTCGGGGAGGGTGGCGCGGCGTTGGCCCGCCCTGATGGAGTACATGAACCGGTCCGGTTCGTTAGCTGAACGGGGCTGGCTTTTCGCTTCGTCCCACGGGCAGGCCTCAACAATCGGAACCCATCGTTCCTTCTCATCGGGGGAGACAGCCTCCACGCTCCAGACGCGTGTCATCGCGGCGATTCCCCCACTGCGTTGGACGGTGATCTTCATGACCGGCTGCTTCTCGTTCGACATTCCATGGCCAGCCGGCCGGCGGGACCACAAACAAGCACTGTCCGGTCCCGCCCTGTGACTAAACCTTGACCTTCACAGTCTCCCACGCCTTGAGGACGGCGTCATGTTCAGCTGAACCGGAACCGAAGAGTTCCCCAGCGGTGGCCACAGTGGTCTTGGCGAACTTTCCAAACGTGCACGTCGCGGGGAGTGAACCGCTGGTCAGGGTGCCGTACCAAATCTGGCCCGGCGCCTCCCACGCATTGCCACCGAGCTCCGAGGCAACCACGTAGAAAGCCCTGTTCGGGATGCCGGAGTTGATATGCACTCCACCGTTGTCAGCACTTGTCCGCACGTACGTATCCATGGAGTCCGGTTGGGGATCCTTGCCCAGCACGTCGTCGTCATAAGCGGTCCCGGGTGCCCTCATGGAGCGCAGGGCAGCACCTTGCACCTGGTCAGTGAAGAGGCCCTCGCCGATCAGCCAGCTGGCCTGCGCTGCCGGCTCCTGTTTAAGGTACTGCTCCACCAGGACGCCGAACACATCCGACATGGACTCATTGAGCGCGCCGGCCTGGTTGCGGTATGCCAGATTGGCTGTGTACTGCGTGACACCATGAGCCAGTTCATGCCCTATGACGCTGACGGATTTGGTGAAGCGCTGAAAAATCTGGCCGTCACCATCGCCAAAGACCATCTGGGATCCATCCCAGAAGGCGTTGTCGTAGAGCTTTCCGTAATGGACGGTCGCGTCCAGGGCGAGACCGGCGTCGTCGATGGAGTCCCTGCCGAAAATATCGCTGTAGAGGCGGTGCGTGCTCCCGAGCCCTTCGTAGGCCTCGTCTGCAGCTACGTCCCCGACGGGTCCCGCGCCCTCTTTCCGGACAACCCGCCCCGGCAGGGTTTCCGAGGATTCGGCATCGAATATGGTCCGCTTCGGAGGTCCCGGCTTGGTCTGGCGGGCACTGGGCGGTGCCGCCGGAACGGGGGCTGTGCGGGTGGCCTGCAGGTCCTTAATATGCAGCAGCGACTCTTTGGCTGCCCTGGCGACGGCCCGCAGCCGGGGCTCGTGCTGGGCGGCTATCTTGCGAAGCATGTACGGCGGGACGATCGAGCACATCACGGCAAACCCCTTTGGCTATCGGTAAGTCCAACTGGATTCAGCCTAAAAGCAGCCGCAGACAATATTGCGGTGTACGCCCGGCAAGCCCCGAACTGATAGCGCGGCACCGGCAGACAAAAATACCCCGCCAGCAGGACTGGCGGGGTATTTGATGTGCCCTCGATAGGATTCGAACCTACGGCCTTCTGCTCCGGAGGCAGACGCTCTATCCCCTGAGCTACGAGGGCATCCAGGGTTCCCTCCGTTGCCGGTGGGACGTCCTAGAGCTTAGCAGCCACTATGCCGCAAATGAAAACCCGGCACCGTAGCGGCAGGCCCAGCTCAGGGGCCCGCCAATCAGTACCCGGTCAGTACCCGGCGAACGAGTCGACGTGGACCCGGTGTGCTCCTGCGCTTCGGGCGGCAGCGCGGAGGGAGTCGACGCTCCGCGGGGAGCCCGAGACAAACACTTCCCGGTCCACGATGTCCGGAACCAACTCCGCCAGGCGTGCGGCATCGATCCTGGAGGCGCCGGCGTCGAGCATGAAATCCGGGGGAGTTGATCCGTCCGCGAGGCGGGCAATGACCTTCGCCCCTGACGCTTGCAACTGCTCTACGCAGGCCAACTCATTGCGGCCCTTGGCGAGATACACCACCACGGTGTCGCGTGCCGGGGCGTCGGCAGCCAGCTGCGACAGGAAAGGTGTGATCCCGATTCCTGCAGCGATCAGCAGGACCGGCTTCCCGGCGTCGTTCGGCAAGAGAAAGTCTCCACCTACGGCAGTTGCAGAGAGCTTGTCGCCGGGCTTCAAAGCCATCAACGCCTTTTTTGCCGTAGACAGCGGCTCGGCCGTGCCAACTCCGAAAGTCACCTCCGGCGAACCGGGCGGGCTGGTAATGCTGAAGACACGACGGCGGCCTTTGCCGTCGGAACCGGAATGCGGCAAGTTGAGCTCCATGAACTGACCGGCCACAAACCGCACAGGCCGCTGCGGCTCGAAACTGAACTCCGTACTGCCCGGAGTGAGGGCACGCGAACCCTTGAACGTCAGCTCAACGCCGCCCCGCTGACCCAGGAAGAAAGCCAGGAGGTTGCCCAGTAACAGGGCAAGTTCGGGGGAGTTGGCGACGAATCCGAAGTTGTAGGGAACCGCGAAGACAACACCCACGACGCCGGCAAGCGCCACCTGCTGCCAGCGGCGGGGAGGCAGGGTGAGCGGCTCCGAGAGCATGAAACCCACGAAGAACAGCAACGGGCGCTGCGCCAGCGATTGCCACAACGCCTGCCCGAACGTCATGCTGCGGCTCAGGAGCTCCACCGTAATGATGGTGGTGGCCGCCGCCAGGAAAACCGTGCCCATCAGCAGCTTTCGCGTGCGGTAGAGGACAACCAGCACGCCGGGGACCAAGAGCCAGAGCATTGCCGGGGTGGCAGCCCACCATGTCGCGATGTTCAAACCGGTCAGGCCGGTGATGAACGCCCCGGCGGCCGCTGGGTTGAAGATGTGCCGCCCGCGGAAAGCCAGCGCGTACTTGGACACGCTGGCCAACACGCAGGCCAGTGCGACACCCGTCATGTCGGTGAGCCCGAACGTCGGCCAGAACAGGAAATACAGCAGCAACCCAGTAATCAGGGAGGACTCCGTGTGCGGCTTAACCCGGAAGACCAACGCGAGCAATCGGTTGGATGCGTATGTCACCCCCAAGCAGAGCGCAAGGTGTACCAGCATTTCCGGGAGGCCGAATGTCAGCCATCCCAGGATGTTGAGCAGCATGCTGTAGGCCACCAGCACACCCAGCACCCACAGAATCAAGCGGTACATCGTCAATCGACCCAACCAGGTGTCCACCCGGGACTTAGCGGCAATCATGTGAACAGTCTCCCCTCGAAACGGTTCGAAAACGTGGCGGCACCACTGGAGGAAACCTTGAGCCAGGAGAAATCGAACTCATCCTGCAACCGGGTCGGTTCCAGCATGAACAATGCCGTGGCCAACGCATCGGCCAACAACGCGCTCGACGCCATGGTCCACGTGGCCACCGTGGTGTTAACGGGCTTGCCGGTGGTCCCATCCAGGACATGGTGCAATCCATCACCCCAGGCCCGACGGTTCGAAGCCGAGGCGCAGAGCGCGGCATTGTGGAGTTCAACGGTGCCAATGGCCTGGCCAGGGTTGTAGGGGTGTTCCAAAGCGACCATCACCGGATGCGTCCCCGCATGCACCATGTCGCCGCTGCCATCCACCAGGAACTCAGCATGGTCCGCGGCGCGAAGGACCTCGCCCAGGAGGTCCACCAGCTGCCCCTTTCCGGCGGCTCCAATATCCAGGACCACCGGCTCCGTGGCGGTCAAGGCCGCATCCGTCCACTCAAGGACGTCTTCCCACCGGGGCGGAGGCTGGGGGCTTCCGGAAGGAGCCAACGTGTATCCGGGATCGTAGCCAAGCCGTTCGAGGCTGCTGCCGATGAGCGGGGTCATGGCGCCATTGCTGAGCCGATACAAGGCGGCATAGACCTTATGAAGGTCTTTGGCATGCTCTGGCAACGTGATCCTGCCCGGTGCCCGGGACAGGCTGGACACCAAGGAATCTGCCCTGAACCGCGAGTACGTCAGGTCATAATCACCCACTGTTTCCAACAGCTGGTTGCGCACCGCGGGTGCCAGCGGCTCCGGCGTCGAAATCTCCCAGTGCGTGCCTATGCCTTCGAAACTGAAGTTGCTCCAGTCCGGATGCGGCATGGTGCTACTTGGCCTGGGACTTGATCTGCTCCACGGCGTCGTTGAATCCGCCCGAGGTGAGGGAAGAACCAGCCACCTTGGAGACGTTGAGCTCATCGATGCTCTTGCCGACGATTTGCGCCGAAATACCGCTGGCGAACTCGCCCTGGAACTTCTTGGTGTTCGGGTTGGAGGGATGGACCGTGATGTTCACAGCGGACACGGTGTCACCCGCGAGGGTGAGTTCCACGCCCACAGTCTCCTGACCATTGGGAGAGGTATAGGTGCCGTCGGCGCTGTAGGTTCCGTCCTTATATGCGGTGGCCGAGGTGGTGGAGCCGGACGTGGTGGATGAAGTGGTGGGGCTGGATGTGCTCGCCTGGCCACCGTTCTCGCCGGCCGGCGAGGACTCCGCGGGCTGCGACTGCGCAGATGGTGCGCAGGCGGCCACGGCACCGATGAGTGAAAGGCCGGCCATGCCGGTGTAGAGGCTCTTGCGGAGTGGCGTAGTCATGGGTCTGCTCGTTTCAACTGGACAAGAAATGGTCAATGGACTGGTTCTCCCGGGATGACCAACGCGGCCACCTCCTACGTGTTCACAACGTTGAATTCAGCGTAATGGTTCAGTCTGTGCCACCCGCCAGCCGTTCCTGTGCGCTGGCTGTGACCAAACTATCCACATAAGCGACCCTCAATTCCGCGACTTTGCAGGCCCCCGGTAGGCTAGATGCGTGACTCCCGAAGAACTCTCTGCTGCCATATCCGCCTGCCTTAAGGACGCCGTCTCTACCGGCGAAATCGCCTTGACGGAATCTGCCGTGCCTGACGCCGTGCGAGTGGAGCGACCCAAGAACCGGGATCATGGAGACTGGGCCACCAACATCGCCCTGCAACTCTCCAAGCAAGCCGGTATGAATCCCCGCGACTTCGCCGGTATCCTCAGCAACCACCTGCAGGGCATTCCCGGTGTTACCGGGGTGGAAATCGCCGGTCCAGGCTTCCTGAACATCACCGTGGACGCCGCCACGGCCGGTGCCCTGGCCAAGGCCATTGTTGAGGCCGGCGCGGGCTACGGCACCAACCAGGCGCTCGCGGGCCGCGTGGTCAACATGGAATTCGTTTCCGCCAACCCCACTGGTCCGCTGCACATCGGGCACACCCGCTGGGCCGCCCTGGGCGATGCCATCGCCCGGGTGTTGCGTGCCTCGGGAGCTGACGTCACGGCCGAGTACTACATCAATGACGCCGGCTCGCAGATGAACGTCTTTGCCAACTCCGTGCTTTCCCGCCTGCACGGCCGGGGAGTTCCGGAGGGCGGCTACCCGGGCGAATACATCCGGGAGTTGGGCGACGAAGTCCTGAAGGCCCACCCTGACATCCGCGAACTGACGGACGAGGCAGCCCTTCCGGTGATCCGCGCCGCTGCCTACGAGGCACAGATGGCCGATATCAAGACCACGCTGGCAGGCTTCGGTGTTGAGTTTGACGTCTTCTTCTCGGAGAAGGAACTGCACGACGCCGGTGCGATCGAATCCGCCGTTGCCCGACTCCGGGAGCAGGGTCATGTCTTTGACGACGGTGGTGCCGTCTGGCTGCGCACCACCGACTTCGGCGACGACAAAGACCGTGTGATGATCCGCGCCAACGGTGAACCTACCTACTTCGCTGCCGACGCCGCCTACTACCTCTCCAAGAAGGATCGCGGATTCACCGAAAAGATCTACCTGCTCGGTGCCGACCACCACGGGTACATCAACCGCCTGAAAGCCATTGCGGCTTGCGCGGGCGATGACCCTGAAGTCAACATCGAGGTCCTCATCGGCCAGCTCGTGTCTGTGAATGGCGCAAAGCTGTCCAAGCGAGCGGGCAACATCATCGAGCTCAAGGACCTTATTTCCTGGCTCGGCAAGGACGCGGTCCGCTACTCGCTGGCCCGTTTCCCGGCCGACTCGCCGTTGACGCTGGATCCGGAACTGCTGAAGAAGCACAGCAATGAGAACCCGGTGTTCTATGTGCAGTACGCCCATGCACGGTCCCGCGGCACGGCACGTAACGCTGCCGAGGCCGGCGTCGAGCGCCAGGTTGACGGGCAGGATGCCTTCGACGCGTCACTTCTTGACCACGCCACGGAAAACGAGCTGCTCTCCTACCTGGGCAGCTACCCGTCCATCGTGGCGAAGGCGGCCGAACTGCGCGAACCGCACCGCGTAGCCCGGCACCTCGAGGTCATCGCCGGCGCGTACCACCGCTGGTACGACGCCTGCCGCGTGTCCCCGCAGGGCGACGATCCCGTCCTGGACGTCAACCGCACACGCCTCTGGCTCAACGACGCCACGAGCCAAGTCCTTGCCAACGGACTCGAACTGCTTGGCGTCTCGGCGCCGGAACGGATGTAGGGCTATGAACACAGACGCTGCGCACGCTTCTCCGCTGGCTCCCGGGTGGTTGGCTGTCCCCGAAGACCTCAATGCCCTGCAGGCGCCCCTGTGGGCGGCCGGGGTTGGGAAGAACGACGCCGGCGAGGTCACCATTGACGGAATTACCGTCAGTGAGCTCAAGGAACAATTCGGCACTCCACTGTTCGTCATGAGCGAATCGGACTTCCGCTCCCGTGCCCGCGCATTCAAGGACGCCTTCGACGCCGCCTTTGCGGACATCTGCGGGGGAGTGGATGTCTACTATGCAGGAAAGTCCTTCCTCTGCACCGCTGTGGCCAGCTGGGTGGCCGAAGAGGGCCTCCGCCTGGATACGTGCTCCGGCGGCGAACTCGCTGTTGCTGCACGAGCAGGAATCGAAGGCTCCAACCTTGGGTTGCACGGCAACAACAAGTCGGACGCCGAGATCAACCGCGCCCTGGACATGAAGCTTGGCAGGATCGTGGTGGATAGCCTCGATGAGCTCGAACGTGTTGCCAAGATAGCTTCCAGCCGCGGCGAAGTTGCCAAGGTCATGCTGCGCCTGACCCCGGGCGTGCATGCGCACACCCACGAGTTCATTGCCACTGCCCACGAGGACCAGAAGTTTGGTCTTTCCATGGCAGGTGACTCCACAGAGGAAGCCGGTCTCTCGGCAGCAGAAGAAGCTGTGGCAGTTGCCACCTCGTACGCCAGCATCGAGTTGCTCGGCCTGCACTGCCACATCGGTTCGCAGATCTTTGAGCCGGACGGATTCGCCGTGGCAGCAGAGAAGCTCCTGGGCTTCCTTGCCGCCATGCAGGCCAAGTACTCGATTCTCCTGCCGGAACTGGACCTCGGTGGTGGCTACGGGATCGCCTACACCCCGGTGGACACCCCCCGCCCGCCGGCCGAGATTGCGCAGGCGATGGCCGCCGTCGTGCGTTCCAAGTGCGCTGAGCTGGACATCACGCCGCCGCGCATCTCCATCGAGCCCGGACGCGCCATCGTAGGCAGCACCACGTTCACACTGTACGAAGTCGGCACCCTCAAAACCGTCCGGGTCGACGCCCCTGAGGGTGAAGAAGGGCTGAAGAACGTTACGTATCCGCGCCGCTATGTGTCGGTGGACGGCGGTATGAGCGACAACGCCCGTCCGGTGCTGTACGACGCGGATTATTCGGCGATTTTGGCTTCCCGTGACTCCTCGGCGGCTCCGCAGCTGTCCCGCGTAGTGGGCAAACATTGCGAGAGCGGCGACATAGTTGTTAGAGATGTATATCTGCCCGCGGACGTGGCAGCCGGTGATTTGCTCGCAGTACCGGGTACCGGCGCCTACTGCTGGGCCCTCTCCAGCAACTACAACTACCTGGCCCGGCCTGGCGTTGTCGCTGTACGCGACGGAGCTGCCCGGCTCATTGTCCGCGGGGAAACCGAAGAAGATCTCTTGAACCGCGACATGGGAGTGGCGAATGTCTGAAGTGCGAACCTTGAAGGTGGCCCTGCTGGGCTGTGGCAACGTGGGGGCCCAGGTCGCGCGGATCTTGATTGACGACGCCGGGACCCTTGCTGCCCGCAGCGGCGCCCGCCTTGAGCTGTCCGGCATCGCCGTCCGCACCATCGACACCCCGCGTGATGTCGAATTGCCCCGTGAACTTTTCACCACGGATGCCGATACCCTCGTCAAGGATGCAGACCTGGTCATCGAGCTTATGGGTGGCATAGAGCCCGCCCGGTCGCTGATCCTGACGGCCATCCAGAACGGCGCGTGCGTTGTCACGGGCAATAAGGCACTGCTCGCGCAGGACGGCCCCACCCTCTATGAAGAGGCTGACAAGGCCGGTGTCCAATTGTCCTATGAGGCCGCGGTAGCCGGTGCCATCCCCATCCTGCGCCCCATCCGCGACAGCCTGTCCGGCGACCGCATCACGCGCGTCCTGGGCATCGTCAACGGCACCACCAACTTCATCCTTGACCAGATGGACACCACCGGTGCACAGTTCTCCGACGCCCTTGCCGAAGCCCAGCGCCTTGGATACGCCGAAGCGGACCCCACGGCCGACGTTGAAGGACATGACGCCGCGGCGAAGGCCGCCATCCTCGCGTCACTGTCCTTCCACACCCGCTTCTCCCTGGACGATGTCTACTGCGAAGGCATCACCAAGGTCTCCGCTGCGGATATCGCGTCCGCCAAGGAAGCCGGCTTTGTCATCAAGCTGCTCGCGATTGCCGAGAAGATCGACTCATCAGAGAACGGAAGCGGCATTTCGGTGCGCGTCCACCCCACGCTCCTGCCGCGCGAACACCCGCTGGCCGCAGTTCGTGGTGCGTTCAACGCCGTATTCATTGAAGCGGAGAACGCCGGCGAGCTGATGTTCTACGGTCAGGGCGCAGGCGGAACACCGACGGCCTCTGCCGTCATGGGCGACCTCGTCTCCGCGGCACGGCGCCTGGTTTTGGGAGGCCCGGGTCGAACGGAAACCACCACGGGGCATGTCCCGGCACTGACCATCGACGCCTCCGATACCAGCTACTACATCGGTTTAGACGTAGCTGACCAGGCCGGCGTTCTGGCGAGGATCGCACACATCTTTGCGGAAAACGGAGTCTCGATCGAGATCATGCGTCAAACGATCCACCGCGACTCTGAGTCGAACGTTGAATCGGCTGAGCTGAAGATCGTGACCCACCGTGCGTCCGAAGCTGCACTCGCAGCAACCGTCGAGGCCGTCAAGGGCCTGGACGTCATCAATTCTGTGACATCCGTACTGCGGGTAGAAGGGGTCTAAGTGGCTCACCAATGGCGCGGAGTAATCCGCGAATACGCTGATCGTTTGCCTGTAACGGAAGCCACGAAGGTCATTACCCTCGGCGAGGGCGGCACCCCGCTCGTCCACGCGCAGAAGCTCTCCGAGTTGACCGGCTCAGAGGTCTACCTCAAGGTTGAAGGCATGAATCCCACGGGTTCCTTCAAGGACCGTGGCATGACCATGGCCATGACGGCGGCTGTGGAAGCCGGTGCAAAGGCCGTAGTGTGCGCCTCCACGGGCAACACGTCCGCTTCCGCTGCAGCCTATGCCACGGCCGCTGGCCTCAAGTGCGCTGTGCTGGTTCCCGAGGGCAAGATCTCCATGGGCAAGCTGAGCCAGGCAATTGCGCACGGCGCGACGTTGCTCCAGGTGGACGGCAACTTCGACAACTGCCTGGACATCGCACGCAAGCTCGGCGAAGCCTACCCGGTCTTCCTGGTCAACTCGGTCAACCCCGCGCGCATCCAGGGGCAGAAGACCGGTGCCTTCGAAGTCGTGGACTCGCTGGGCGATGCCCCGGACATCCACGTGCTGCCCGTTGGCAACGCCGGTAACATCACTGCGTACTGGAAGGGCTACAAGGAGTACTCCGCGCCCTTCGAGACCGCTAACGGAACGCTTCCTGCCGTTTCAACGAAGACCCCCATCATGTGGGGATTCCAGGCTGCAGGTGCTGCGCCGTTCGTCGCCGGACACCCCATCACGGAGCCCGATACCATCGCCACCGCCATCCGCATCGGCAACCCGGCGTCCTGGGACACCGCCGTTGCAGCGCGTGACGAATCAGGCGGACTCATCGAAGCAGTCACGGATGACGAGATCCTGGCCGCCCACCGCTGGCTGTCTGCGAAGGAAGGCGTTTTCGTCGAGCCCGGCTCAGCTGCCGGCGTCGCTGGTTTGATCAAGAAACATGCCGCAGGCGAGGTGCCGGCAGGCAAGACCATCGTGATCACCGTTACCGGGCACGGACTTAAGGACCCGCAGTGGGCCCTCCGTACCGAGGACGGCAGCGATGTCCAGCCTGTCAAGGTGCCAAACGACGTCGTAACCGTCGCCGCAGAACTGGGACTGGAAGAAAACTAAGAGTGGAATCAACGCAGCCCACCGTGACCGATCGTGCACTCGTCGCGGCAGGCCAGCGGCTGACAGTCAAGGTCCCCGGTACGAGTGCCAACCTGGGCCCCGGCTACGACAGCCTCGGCTTGGCCCTGTCCATTTACGACACCTTGACTGTGGAAACGCTCAGCACCGGAGAGCTGGAGTTTGAGCTCTCCGGTGAGGGCGCCGATACCCTCCCACGCGATGCCAGCCATCTGGTGGTGCGTGCCATCGACCTCGCACTGGACCGCCTCGGCTACCAGCGTTCAGGCCTGAAAATCTCCGCAGACAACGTCAACCCGCACGGTCGGGGCCTCGGCTCTTCAGCGTCGGCCGTGGTTGCTGCCGTCACTGCCGCCAATGCGTTGGTGCCGGAGGAGTCACGGCAGGACCGTGACTGGATACTGCAGCTGACCAGCGAGCTCGAAGGCCATCCAGACAACGTCGCACCCGCGATTTTCGGCGGACTGGCGCTGTCCTGGCAGGACAGCGAGCAGTACAGCAGCACGCACGCCGACGTCGTTCCTTCGGTCATCCCGGTAGTAGCGGTGCCGGACTTCGAGTTGTCAACGGAAACAGCACGCGGTTTATTGCCGGCCTCCGTTGGCCATCACGCGGCAGCAATGAACTCTGGACGCGCGGCCCTACTGATTCACGCACTCACAGCGCAACCAGCTTTCCTGTTGCCTGCCACCGAGGACTACCTGCACCAGAGCTACCGTGCCCAGGCCATGCGACCGAGCGCCGACCTCATCGCAGCGCTTCGGTCCGCGGGCCATGCGGCCGTTGTTTCCGGTGCCGGTCCCACCGTGATGGTGCTCGCCAACGGGGAAACCGAAGCCGCGGCGGTTGCTGACTTCATTGGGTCCTACACGGCGGCCAACACACCCGACATTGGTTGGCGCGTGATGACGCTGGCTGTGGACGTTCAAGGTGCTAGAGTGGAAGTGCACCGCCGGTAAAGCCGCGGGCAGTTCCCTGATTTTGGATCTCGGTGGTTTCGCCGTACCTTTCGTCAACTGTGCCAACGTTGGTGGTGTCGTCTCTTTCCGGCCTGTCTCAGGTGCCGAGAATTCTCTCTGTTCCCTGAACTTTCAGCCGGCTGTCCGGGTCACCGGATTTAGTGATGACGATCAGTAACCGGCCCTGTTGGCCACAATCCATCAGGCACGGCCGAAATCACCGGCTGCAGATCTGAACTGCAGCCCAGAACAAATCATCGCGTCCAGCTCTCGCTCTGGACGCCGTCGAGGGGGAAGGATCCTTCGTGACAGAAACCACTGAGCTGGCTTCAGCTGTGGACACATCATCTTCTGCTGCTGAGCCGTCAACGGCAGCAACCACCAAGAGCAGCGGCCTTGCAGGCCTTAAGCTCGCCCAGCTTCAGGCTCTCGCGAGCCAGCTGGGCATCTCCGGGGGATCGCGTATGCGCAAGGGGGATTTGGTCACCGCCATTTCCGCCCACCGTGCCGGCACGTCCACTACCAAGGCACCCGCCAAGGCCACCGCCTCGGCCAAGGGCGCCACAACCGCGGCCAAGGAAGCCCCGGCAGCGGAGCCCAAGGCAACTGTGGAGCCGAAAGCAAAAGCCGCCGACAACGGTTCCGTTGCTGATTCAGCGTCCGAGGCCCCGGCCCAGGAAGCTCCCCGCGGCCGTGGTCGTGGCCGCAGCCGCCGCGCTACCAGCGATGGTGTCGTAGCTGCTCCGGAAACAGCCGCAGCACCTGTTGAAACTGCGACTGCCCCGGTTGCTGAAGCTCCTGCATCGGCCGAAGCCGGCGAGTCCGGCACCGAGCGCCGCCAGCCGCGCACCCGCAACCGCCGTCGCGGCGAAGCTGCCGCAGCTCCTGCTGAGGCAGCAGAAGCACCGGCCGCCGAGCAGCGTGCTGAGCGCACTGAGCAGCGGGCTGAGCGCACGGAACAGCGTGAGCAGCGTGCTGAGCGCACCGAACAGCGTGAGCAGCGTGCTGAGCGCACCGAACAGCGTGAACAGCGCACCGAACAGCGCGAACAGGCCGATTCGGGCGACCAGCGCGAACGCCGCGACAACACCCGCGGACGCCGTGAAGACAACAACGACGGCGAGGACACCGGCAACCGCCGTAACCGACGCAACCGTCGCGACCGCAACGACCAGAACGACCGGAACGACCGTCGTGGGGGGCAGGACAGCCGGGACGGAAACACCCGCAGCGACCGCTTCCGTGACCGTAACGAGCGTCGTCGTGGCCGTGCGCAGGGACCGGACGTCGACGACGTCGAGGTTACCGAGGACGACGTCCTGCTTCCCGTAGCCGGCATTCTGGACGTCCTGGAGAACTACGCGTTCATCCGTACGTCCGGCTACCTTCCCGGTGCGAACGACGTTTACGTTTCCCTGGCTCAGGTCAAGAAGTACAACCTCCGCAAGGGCGACGCCGTGGTCGGTGCCATCCGTGCACCGCGTGATGGCGAAGACCGCAGCCAGCAGTCCGCACGCCAGAAGTTCAACGCACTGGTCCGTGTCACTTCCGTCAACGGCAAGACGCCGGAGGAACTCAAGGACCGCGTCGAGTTCGCCAAGCTTGTGCCGCTGTACCCGTCCGAGCGCCTGCGCCTCGAGACGGACCCCAAGAAGATCGGTCCGCGTGTCATCGACCTCGTGGCTCCGATCGGCAAGGGCCAGCGTGGCCTGATCGTCTCGCCGCCGAAGGCCGGTAAGACGCTCATCCTGCAGTCCATCGCGAACGCAATCACCACCAACAACCCTGAGGTCCACCTCATGATGGTGCTGGTTGACGAACGTCCCGAAGAAGTCACGGACATGCAGCGCACCGTCAAGGGTGAGGTCATTGCCTCCACCTTCGACCGTCCCGCCGACGACCACACCACGGTTGCCGAACTTTCCATCGAACGCGCCAAGCGCCTCGTGGAAATGGGGATGGACGTGGTGGTCCTCCTGGACTCCATGACGCGTCTGGGCCGCGCCTACAACCTGGCAGCACCGGCTTCCGGCCGCATTCTGTCCGGTGGCGTGGACTCCGCGGCCCTTTACCCGCCCAAGCGGTTCTTTGGTGCAGCCCGCAACATCGAAAACGGTGGCTCGCTGACAATCCTGGCAACGGCTCTCGTTGAGACCGGCTCCAAGATGGACGAAGTCATCTTCGAAGAGTTCAAGGGCACCGGCAACATGGAGCTCCGCCTGTCCCGCCAGCTGGCAGACAAGCGCATCTTCCCGGCCGTGGACGTCAACGCGTCCGGCACGCGCCGCGAAGAGAACCTGCTCTCACCTGAAGAAGTCAAGATCATGTGGAAGCTGCGCCGCGTCCTTTCCGGCCTGGAGCAGCAGCAGAGCCTTGAGCTGCTGACCAACAAGATCCGGGAGACGCAAAGCAACGTCGAGTTCCTCATGCAGGTACAGAAGACGACGCTCGGAGCGAAGTCGGACAACGACAAATAGCTGTGCTGTAACCGCTCAAAATATGCCGGCCCCGCCCCTACGCCCGGGGGGGGGGGGGGAGGGGGGGGGGGGGGGGCCCCGCGCCGCCGCGGCCCCCCCCCCCCCCCGGGGGGCGGATTTTTTGGGGGGGGGTTTTTTTTGTTGGGTG
>NZ_JAJOHP010000062.1:0-30104 GCF_021109375.1 Arthrobacter sp. AK01 | reverse complement strand
CCCGCCCCCCCCGCGGCGCGGCCACCCCCCCCCCCCCCCCCCCCCGCCCCCCCCCCCGCCCCCCCCCCCCCCCCCCTCACCCCCCCCCCCCCCCCCCCCCCGTTCCCTAGATATCCAGGGCTGACCTGCGCTGCGGGGGAGGTCCAACCACTGTCAGGTCCATCTCGGCCTGGGCACGTCCGAAACCTTCCATGTCCATGTAGGGCGCGCCGCCTTCTGTGTAGTTGTAGTCCTCGGTGGGCTCGTTGAAGTACTCGAAGAAGCCGTTGAAGACCGAGGGCGTCAGGAAGCCCACCATCTGGGTGTTGTGGGCGTCGAAGGCGAAGGAGTGGATGGTGCCGGCCGGTGCGTGGACGAAGTCGCCCTTGGTCAGCAGCATTTCCCGTCCGTTGGCGTAGAGCCACATGCGTCCCTCAGTGCAGAGGAAGTTCTCGGTGTGCTCGGAGTGGAAGTGCAGCGGGATGTAGGGGGACTTGGCACCCTTGGTATGGACGGCGAAATAGTTATCTCCCGTGTTCTTTGGCCGTGAGAGGTAGGAGAACATGGTCTGGTAGCTGACAAGCCGCTGGCCTTCGCCAGCACTGAGGAAGTACGGGCTCAGCGACGACGGCAGGCCGGCGTTCTGCTGGAAACTCGGCTCGACGCGTTCGACGTCCGGGAAAGTGATCCCGAACTCGGCGCCCACTTCTGCCTGTTCCTGCAAGGTCAGCCGGTGGCCGGCGCGTACAGGAGGAACGTGGGAGTCGATGGGTGTGCCTACGCGCTCGTAATAGGCTTCGGCGCCACCGGGCGTCATCCAGTTGAGGAACCGCGTGTAGTGGCTGGCCATCCGGTAAGCGTGGGGCGTGCCAGGGGGAATGACGACAGAGTCTCCCGGGGTCAGGATGCGGCTTTCCCCGGGCAACCAGACATGGAGGATTCCGTCGAAGACGTACAGCGTCTTGTGTTCAATGGAATGTGTCACGAAGGCAGACTCGGCACCCATGCCGCCTGAGACATACGCGGCGCTGAAGATCCCGCCGGTGTCCGCGGCCCGGGCGATGACCGTGACCAACTGGCCGTTGATCTCGTACCGCGCGCCCTCGCCGGATGCCATGTAATAGGGGACGGCTTCGCCTGGCAACGTGTTGGCCACGGGAAGTGTTGTGTTCATTTCCTCGACGCTGAGGGACATGTGGTTCCTTCTTTCCTTCGTCGGCATTAATACCTGGTTCAAGCTTTACTCATCGGATGGTGGCCGTGCCTGTGGGTTTCACTCAATGAAAGGTGAGCGTGGCCGGCGAGACGGTCCGCTGGTGGTGTCCTGGTCCGATGATTTCCTCGTCCACGCCCGGGAGCTGCAGAACGGCCTCACTGCCCTCGGGCACCGTGACAGCGACGTCGAGGCGCCCGTCAAGGAGTTCCCACCGGACCGTTGCCAACCCCAGCGGCGTTTCCAGGCTGGACTCCGCCCACTGCAGTCCGCCTCCGGGCCGGGGCGCAATGAGGATTCGACGGTAGCCCGGTTCCAGGGGTGCCAGTCCGCCGATGGTCCTGTGCATCCAGTCCACCACCGCGCCGAGCGCGTAGTGGTTGAAGCTGGTCATCTCGCCGGGATTGATGCTGCCATCGGGAAGCATCGAGTCCCAGCGTTCCCAAATAGTGGTGGCGCCCATGGAGACCGAGTACAACCAGGACGGGTTCTCGGTCTGGAGCAGCAAACGGTAGGCCACATCGAGGTGGCCGGTATCAGTCAACGCGTCCGTAACGAACGGTGTGCCAGCAAATCCTGTGGAGATGAGGAACCCCGATTTTTCCACCAGTTCGGCCAGTCGGTGCCCGGCAAACTCACGGTCGGCATCGCCCAGGATTCCGAAAACAATCGCCAAAGCGTAGACCGTGGTGCAGTCGCTGGTGATCACGCCGCCAGAGACATACTGCCCGGTGAACGCGGCCTGGAGTTCCTTTGCCATTTCGCTGAACTCGGTTGCTGCGGGCTCATCTCCGAGGACCGTTGCGGCGGCGGCCACCAACGATGCTGTTCGGAACGCACACAGCGTTGCCACCACATGCTTGTCGGCCTTTGCTGCCCATGGCTGGTCCGGGGAAGCATCGGGATCGAGCCAGTCGCCGAACTGGAATCCTGTGTCCCACAAACCGTTGGCCGAAAGCTTGCTCCGAAGCCTCCGGGCGTGCCCGGTCATGGACTCAAACTGCTCCTCGAGCACGCGTTTGTCCCCGTAGGCCGTCCACAGCGCCCAGGGAACCCACACGGCGGCATCGCTCCACACAGCTGCCGTATCCGGCGCTCCGAACTCGGCTGGCTGTTCAATGTACTTGAGGACGTTGGGGACAACGAACGGCACCAAGTCGCTGTCGTGTTTCTGTTCGAGGGCAAGGTCACGGAGCCAGTCGCGAAGGAAGTCCCGGCTGTCGAACAGGAAAGCGGCACTTGGTGCAAATGCTGACAGGTCACCGGTCCAGCCGAGGCGCTCATCGCGTTGCGGGCAGTCCGTGGGGACGTCCACGAAGTTGCCGCGCATGCCCCACACCGCATTCTCGTGAAGGCGGTTGAGGAGCGGGTCAGAGGACGTGAAGTGGCCGATCCGCTTCATGTCCGAACTGATAACGACGGCGGTCAGGCCGCCCAGGTCCCGAAGGGCGTCGGCGCCGCCGGGCCAACCTTCAACTTCGGCGTAGCGGAAACCATGAAAGGTCAGTGTCGGCTCGAAGACGTCATCGCCGCCGGAGAGTGTGAACCGATCCGTGGCCTCCGCCGAACGCAGTGGCCTGGTGCCCAGCTCATCTTCTTCCAGGACTTCCGCGTGGCGGATGGTGACCACCTGACCGGCAGGGCCGGTCACGGACACACGCACCCAGCCCACCATGTTCTGACCGAAATCCACCAATACCTTTCCGGCCGGCGATGTCCACACCGTAACCGGTTGCAGCTCCAACTGGCGGCGAACCGGTGGGCCGATGTACGGTTCGAGGCGGCCGAGGTCGTCGTCGAGTGCGCGCACTGCCGACCATTCACCGGAGGTGAAGCCCGGCGCCAACCACCCGTCGTCGAAACGGCGCGCGTCAATCGACTGGCCATCGTAGAGGTCGTTGGCGGTGGTGGCCGACGGCCCGGAAATCCAGGATTCGTCGCTTCCAATGATCTGTTCGTGGCCGTCGGCAAAACGAACCCGGAGCTCGGCGAAGGCACCGAGTTCCTGGCCGTAGTATCTGGATCCGCCCGCCCACGCCAGCCGCCCCCGGTACCAGCCGTTTCCGAGCGCCAGCCCAATCACCGTCGTCGTACCTACCAGGTGGGTGACGTCCAGTTCGCGGTACCGGACCCGCCATTCATAGCTTGACCAACCCGGCGTGAGCAGGTCCTCCGAAGCGCGTTCGCCGTTGACCCATGCTTCAACAACGCCGAGCGCTGAGAGGAACAGGGTTGCGGACTCTACGTCTCCGTGACCGTCGTCCAGGCGGAACTCTCCGCGGAGCCGCGGTGCGCCGTCGAACTCCTTGTCTGCAGCGATCATGCGGGCGTGCCAGGTAGTCATCAGTGGTCTCCAGGGTTGTTACGGGGTTCGGTGAGAGTGCTGTTGCGTTGCGAACGGGGTAAGGCCGGCCCGTCTATGCCGGTTGGATTGCGAGGTCCAGCGAGGCACCATTGCTCTGTGCCACGCCACCCAGCCAGTGGGCGCTCGGCTTGGGCGTACGCTCCTGGGTTGCCCGGTCAACCGAGATCAGGCCGAACTTGGGAACGTAGCCAAACACCCATTCGAAGTTGTCGAAAGCAGTCCAGGCGATGTAGCCGCGGACATCGATGCCGTCCGCCAGACAGGACGCGACACCGCTGACCGCTGTGCGGAGATAGTCCAGGCGTTGGTTGTCGTCCTCGGTTGCCAAGCCGTTTTCAGTGACGATGACGGGGATCCGTGCAATGCGGGCAGCCTCGCGGATGGTCGCCTCCAAACCCTCCGGGTAGATTTCCTCGCCCATCTGGTTTGTGGGAACTCCATCCTCGGCATGAACCAGGCCGTCAGCTCCAAACACTGTGCGTCCGTATGTCTGGATGCCCACGAAGTCGTCTCCGCGGGAGGCTTCCAGGAAGCGCTCGTTGACCTCGCGGCGAATACGGTCTGCGTTTGCTTCGCCGCCCGTTGCGGCGTGAATGTCCGTGTTGGCCAGCGTCCAACCAACCATCAACCCGGGGTAGCGCGCCTTGATGGCATCACGTCCGGCTCGGTGCGCTGCCAGTTTCACATCGAAGCCGGCTGTGGAGACCGTGAACTGGAAGGGGGCGACCCGTGATGCCTCGATGTTGAGACGCTCCGCAGCTGCCGCCCAGATCGGCACTTGGCCACGGCTCTCGGCAGGACCGCCGCCGATGCCAATTTCCTTCAGCAACCATGGAAGGTTGGGTTCATTGAGGGTGCAGGCGACGCCGATCAGGTCACCAAGGTGCTCGGTGACGCGGTGGCAATAGCGGGCAAAGCGTTCCGGCGTCGCCGCATCTTCCCAACCACCGGCGGCAAGCAGCCACAACGGCGAGGTGAAGTGATGGAACGTCACCACGGGAGTCAGACCGTGCTCGTGGCACGCTTCCAGGACGCGTCGGTAATGGTTAAGTGCGGCTGTCGAGAATTGTCCTTCCTCAGGCTCGATCCGTGCCCATTCCAAGGAGAAGCGATAGGTGGTGAATCCAAGGCCCGCGATGAGTGCGATGTCCTCACGGTAGCGGTGGTAGTGGTCGATCGCGTCGCCGGAAGGCTCAGCGAAGATCGTGCCGGGCAGTTGCTCCAGGAACCAGGTGTCGCTGTTGACGTTGTTCCCTTCGACCTGGTGCGCGGCGGTGGCGACTCCCCAGAGGAAGCCGTTGGGGAAAGACTGGGACGTGGTCATATGTTTCCTTTTTGGTCTGTAGATGGGCCGGCCGCTTTTAGCGGACACCCTTGATGAACGTGACGGTGATGCTGCCCAAGGCGCACAGCGCGGCGGCCCCGAACCAGAGGAAGCCATAGTTGTGGCCGCTGCCAAGGGCGAGGATTGCCGGGGCCGCCGCAGGAACGATGATGTTGGGAATGCTCAGTGCGAGGCTGAAGACGGCCATGTCCTTACCGGTGTCGCGGGCATCAGGAAGGACAGCAGCGCACAGGGCGAGGTCCACGGTGAGGTACATTGCCTGGCCCATGGCGAAGATGATCCAGGCCACAACGAACTGTTCAAAGGACGTTGACGTGGCACCAAGGACAAGGGCCGTCGCCATGAGGAGCGCAGCAGCGACGACAAATGGCTTACGACGGCCGATCTTGTCGGAAAGCCAACCGGACGCAGTGAAGAACAGGATGCTGACAGGGGCAGAAATCAATGTCAGCAGACCGGCGCTCTTGCCGGCTTCGGCGATCGGCATGCCGAGGCCGTCCATCAGGAAGAAGATGAAGTAGGCAAACAACGCCGTCATCGCGATACCGGCAAGGAACCGTGAAACCCATGCCCATGCGAAGTTGGGGTGCTTTCGCGGGTCCACGAGGAACGACTTCGCCAGGCCTTTGAGGTCCAGCGGCGGAAGCTCCGCGCGGGTCTTAGCCGGGTCTTTGTAGAGCACCAGCAGTGGAATGCTGCACACAAGTGCCAACAGCACGGGGACGCACATCATGAGCAGTGGCGCATCCACCAGCCAGGCGGCAAGGTAGGACCCCGCAGACATCGCCAGTGCGCCGGCCATGCCCATGGCGCCCATGACACGTGCGCGTTTGTTGTCCGGAAGTGCCTCGATGGGGATAACTGCATAGGCATTGAAGGCAGCCTGCGCCGATACCAACGCAACTATGTACGCGGCGACGATGACAGGCGTGGAGGGAACCGTGCCAATGACCGCTGCAGCAAGCAGGGCTGGGACAAGACCGCCGATGATCCAGGGTCGACGGCGGCCGAACCGGCCCGCGGTGCGGTCGGACAGGGTGCCGGTAAGCGGGATGGTGACGAGCAAAAGCAGTGAACTGATGGAGACAGCCATGCCGTAGCTGGTCTCCTTGGCTGCGGGATCAACTGCTGCGAGGCGCAGCGAGAGGGCTGTGCCAAGGGTCAGGCTCATGATGTACATGCCCAGCGCGGCGATGAGGACCAGTGCCATGGTCTTTTTAGTGGACGGCTGCTGCGGTGCAGCGCTCGACGGCGGTGCTGCCGCTCCGGTGGCTGCTGCTGTGCGCCCGGCAGGTTCGATGACCTGTGCCTGCGTTGTGGGGTCACCCATGAAAATCCTCCTTTGGACCAGAGCCACCATTGGCTCTTTGTGACCGGTAACCGGACCGTTTGGGGTTTGGCCGGTGATGTCTTCCAGTAACGCTAACTAAACATTGACCACTTTGGAATACTTTCATCAAGATTTCTTTACCAAAGTGGAAAAGAAACTTGGTAGCCTCGTCTCAAGGAGGTCATCACATGGATCAGGAAACACAGGAACAGCACGCCCGCACCCCGGGCCGCACGGGCAAGCGCGCGCCTTACGCGAACGGCGCAAAGAAGCGCGCTGAGCTGGTGGAGGCCGCCTTTCAGGTCTTCGCCGAGAAGGGGTACCTGGGCCTCTCCATACGGCAGATAGCGGAGGCTGTCGGAACCAGCCACACCGCACTCCTCCATCACTTCGGGAGCAAGGAAGCGCTACTGGAAGCCGTGCTGGTCCTCCGCGAAGAGCGCGAGGGTCCATGGCGTAAGGAACTGATCAGCGAGAAGGGGTTGCTCGAAACCGTGCCTGCCGTCATGCGGCACAACGCCGGAATCCGGGGCGTCATTCACCTTGACGCGACCCTGCGGGCAGAAGCCATCAGCCCCGACCACCCGGCCCACGGCTTCCTCCTACGGCGCAACACGGATTTTGTTGACTCGGTCCGCTCTGAACTCGAACGCGAACTCGCCGCCGGCCGGCTCCGGGAGGGCTTCGCACCATCGGTCCTGGCCCGCCAGATCACCGCATTGGTGGACGGGATCCAACTTGCCTGGCTCTACGACGAATCAGTGGGCATGGCCGAACACCTCCAGGCCTACATGGACCTGATCAAGAAGAACTGACCTACCGCCGGCAACTCCCGTGGTGCGATCCAGCCACTAGGAGGACAATGCGCTTCATGGCTGCAGAAAACATCAACGAAACAGTGGTTCATCGGCTGATCGACTGCATCAACGATCGCCACATCGAGGTCATGGATGAGCTGTTCCACGACGACGCCGTCATGCACTGGCCGCAATCCGGCGAAGTGGTGCGCGGCGCTGAAAACCGGCGCGGCATCTACAACGCCTTTCCCCAGCTCCCCACCATCACACCCCGCCGCCTCCTCAGCGGCGGGAACCTGGTGGTGGCCGAAGCGCTGCTCGACTATGGGGGACCAACCTATGAGACGGTGTTCATCTTCGAGTTCCGGGACGGCCGGATTGCCAAGGAAACTGCGTACTGGAGCGAAGCCTTCCCGGCCCCGGAGTGGCGCTCGCAGTGGGTTGAGACCACCGGCGGCCAGCCTCGCTGATCTCAACGAGGGCGCCTGGTACGCCCATTCCGCTGAGGAAGCCGCGGTCACGGGGGCTGGTTCGGTGGCTGGACTACTCGGCAGGAGGCCGGCGTCGTTGCTGCTTGGTGGCTGACCTGAGCTCCTTGGCGGCACGGTGGCGGCGGGCCGAGCCGCGCGTGGGTTTGGAAGCGCGCCGGACGGTTTCGGGGACGAGGCCTTTCCTGATGAGTCCGGCGAGCTTTGCCAGCGCGATTTCACGGTTGCGCAGCTGGGATCGTTCTTCGGAGGCCGTCACTGTGATGACTCCCGCGACCAGTTTCCGCCCCAGACGCTTGAGCAGCAACTGCCGCTGCTCATCGGTCAGCGTCGCAGAACCCGCGAGATCCCAGATTAACTCCGCCCGGCTGTCGGTGGTGTTCACGTGCTGGCCGCCTGGTCCCGAGGAACGCGAAAACCGCCAAGCCAATTCCGAGGCGGGAACCGTCAGGGAGGGGGAGATTTCCAAGTCCATGGAACAAGGGTCGCACGTCCCGCATGTCCGCCTTCAACGTGTCCCGCTGACATTCCGGGACACGTTTTTAGGAATTAGGTAAGCCTAAGCTAATCTTTCATTTTGTGATTGAACTGAGTGAACTCTCCGGGCTCGAAGCCACGGACCTGGTCCTCCGCTATGGGGACAGGGACGTAGTGCACGGCGCGGGTCTCCGCCTTGAGCCGGGGCGCATCGTTGCCTTGGTGGGCCCCAACGGAAGCGGCAAATCCACGCTGCTTCGCGCACTCGCGCGGCTTCATGAGGCTTCGTCGGGTTCCGTGACAGTCCGCCCCGAAGGCGGGGAGGCATCGGACGCCCTGATGATGAAGAGAAGCGACTTTGCCCGGCATGTGACGTTGCTCTCGCAGAGCCGCCCCGTCCCGCATGGCCTGAGCGTCCGCGATGTGGTTGAGTTCGGCCGCCATCCGTACCGCGGACGGTGGCGGGCCGCAGATCCCGAGGGGCCCGCCGCCGTCGAGCGCGCCATGAACCTGACGGGTGTCGCTGAGCTCGGCGACCGGGGGGTCCACGAACTCTCCGGTGGCCAGCTGCAGCGGGTGTGGCTGGCGAGTTGCCTGGCACAGGACACGTCCGTGCTGCTGCTGGATGAACCGACCAACCACCTGGACCTGCGCTACAAGGTAGAGATCTTCGACCTCGTCCATGACCTCGCCCGCGTCCACGGAGTAGCAATCGGCGTGGTCCTTCATGACCTTGATGAAGCAGCCGCACTGGCCGATCATGTGGTGGTTCTCTCGGAAGGACGGATTGCAGCAGCCGGTCCTGCCCCCCAAGCACTCGACGCAGCGCTGTTGAGCGAGGTCTATTCAATCCCCATCGTGACCCACACTGACCCTCTCACCGGAAGGCTGCGGACCCGCGCAGTCGGACGGCACAGCGGCAGCTGAAGACCTCCAACACAACATAAGCACCCCAACACGAAAGGGACCCTGTGTCCATGAAGATCCACAAAGCCCTGGCCGCAACTGCTGCCTTGGCAGTTCTGCTCACTGGCTGCGGCACCACCGAAGGCCCTGCCAGCCAGGCTTCCAGCACTTCCGGTGCCGGCGAAGCCATCACAGTGACCGATGCCCGCGGCACCGAGGTCAAGCTCGACGGCCCCGCCAAGCGCGTGGTCGGCACCGAATGGAACGTGGTGGAGAACCTGACCACCCTCGGCGTCATGCCGGTGGGCGTTGCGGACATCAAGGGCTACAACGCCTGGGTTACCGCCGGCAAGCTGGACAGCACACCCACGGACATCGGCACGCGCAACGAGCCCAGCTTCGATACCATCGCATCCTTGGATCCGGACCTGATCGTCGCCACCACCGATCTCACTGAGCCCGTCATCAAGCAGCTCCAAGAGTTGGCACCGGTGGTTGTGGTCAAGTCGGCAGACGGCAGCCGCCAGATTGCACAGGCCGAGGACAACCTCAAGCTCGTCGCGAAGGCCACCGGTACAGGGAAGAAGGCCGACGAGGCCATCGCAGCGTTTGACGCCGCCGTCGCCAAGGGCAAGGCTGACCTCGAAAAGGCCGGCCTTACCGGATCCCGCGTCGCGTTCGCAGACGGCTGGGTAGCCGACGGCAAGGTCTCCATCCGCCCCTACACCACGGGATCACTGCTGACCGACATCAACACCGAACTGGGACTCGTCAACCCTTGGACGGTTGAAGGTGACCCGGCTTACGGCCTGGGTTCGACGGATGTCGAAGGCCTGACCGCCGTCAACGCCGACCACTTCGTCTACATCACCAACAGCGCTGATGGTGACTTCACCGAGCAGTTGACTGACAACGCTGTCTGGAAGTCCCTTCCGTTCGTGGCCTCCGGCAAGGTGCACCGCTTGGCTGACGGCATCTGGATGTTTGGCGGACCTGCCTCGATGACCCAATACGTCGATGCCATCGTCGCTTCGCTGACCAAGTAGTTCCACCGCATGACCGACACTGTGAAGAGGCCCGCCATGACCGTTCCCACGGCCGTGGCGGGTGCTCCCGTACCCGCCGGGCCGACCGGACAAGCGGTCCGCCGTCCTTTCGGACCGCTTCTGGTGGCTGGCTCCGGGGTAGTTATCCTGGCCGTCTTCGCGATGATCCACCTCACGCAGGGAACGGCCGACGTCGGCCCTCTCCAGTTACTGGGGCTGCTCACCGGAAGTGGTTCCGATCAGGAGGCCGCAGTGTTGGTCGCCTCGCGCATTCCGCGACTCTTTGCCGGCCTGCTGGTCGGTGTCGCTTTGGGGGTGGCCGGGGCAGCACTGCAGTCGGCCACCCGCAACGTCCTGGCATCTCCCGATACCCTCGCAGTCAATGCCGGCGCGCACTTCGCCATCGTGGCCATCGCCGCGTTTGGCCTGACTCTTCCGTCGTTGCTTTCCGGTGGCGTTGCCTTCATTGGCGGCCTCGCCGCGGCGTTGCTTGTGCTGGCGTTGTCCGGCGGGGGAGCGAACGGCAATGGAGGTCCCATCCGCCTTGTCCTGGCGGGCACGGCGCTTGCCCTTGGCCTGCATTCGGCCACCAGCGCGCTGCTGTTGTTGTTCAGCCAGGAAACCACCGGCCTTTACGCCTGGGGCCAGGGCAGCCTGTCCCAGTCACGCACTGACGAACTGTTCCAGTTCACTCCCGTCATTCTGGTGGCCGTCGCCGGCCTGCTTCTCCTTGCCCGCAGGATGGATCTGCTCGGCTTGGGCGACGACGCCTCCAGGCTGGCAGGTGCGGATCCGCGTCTGGCCCGGGTTGGCGCCGTCGTGCTTGCAGTTGTCCTGTCCGCGGCTGCAGTAACGATCGCCGGACCGATTGGTTTCGTGGGCCTCTGCGCCCCGGCGATCGTGCGGCTCCTGGCCTCCCGGCTCCGTGGACTGGGCAGGCATCGGGCCTTGCTTCCCATCTCCGGACTGGCAGGTGCAGTCGTGGTTATCGGTGCTGATGTCCTGGTGCGTGGCCTGTTCGGTGCACAGGCCGGCGTGGAAGTACCGACCGGTGCGGTCACCACTGTTTTTGGTGCTGTCTTCCTGGTGATCCTGGCCATGAGGATGTCCGACTCCGGATTGAGCGGTGCCGGGGACGCATTGGCGCGGCTTCGTTCGCGCCGGTTCTTCCTGGCTGTGCTGATCAGCCTGCTGGTTCTGCTGACCGGCCTCCTGGTGGCCGGAGCCTTGTTGGGTGATGCGAAACTACTGCTCGGCGACCTCCTTAATTGGCTCACCGGCCAGTCCGGAAACCGTGTCAGTGCCGTGCTGGGTACGCGGATGCCGCGCGTCGTTGCTGCGGTCCTTGCCGGGGCCGCGCTGGCGCTTGCCGGCGCCCTGATCCAGGCCGTATCCCGGAACTCCCTCGCCGAACCTGGCATTCTTGGCGTGTCCGGCGGTGGCGGGCTCGCAGCAATCATCGTCATCACCACTGTCCCGACGGCCAGTTCCTGGGTGGTTACCGGCTCTGCACTAGGGGGCGCCGCACTGTCCGCCCTGCTGGTCTTCGGGCTGGCGTTCCGGGGCGGGCTTCAACAAAACCGCTTGGTGCTGATTGGTATCGGCGTCTCCGCCGGGTTGGCTGCGATGATTACTGTCCTGTTGGTGAGTACGGACCCGTTCAACCAGACCAAGGCGCTGACGTGGTTGTCCGGTTCCACCTATGGCCGCAACTTTGCCTCCGTCCTGCCGCCGCTCCTTGCGCTGCTGGTCTCCCTGCCCGTGCTGGCCGGGATGAGGCGCGACCTGGATCTGATTGCCGTGGACGACGATTCGCCCCGGGTGCTGGGCATCGGACTGTCCCGATCCCGCTTACTCCTTCTTTCGGTGGCCGTCCTGTTGACGGCAGGCGCAGTTTCATCCGTGGGGGTGATCGCGTTCGTGGGACTGGTGGCACCGCACGCCGCCCGGACGTTGGTGGGTGCACGGCACGCCCGGGTCCTTCCCGTGGCTGCGCTCATCGGCGCCTGCACCGTGATGTTCGCGGACGTGATCGGCAGGACGGTTATCGCTCCAGCCCAAATACCTGCCGGCATCATGACCGCACTGGTGGGCGCGCCCTACTTCGTGTACCTGCTGTGGCGCTCCAGGGTTGACAGGACGTTCTGAGTCACTTGATGCGCCCCCTGCCGGCACTGGCCGCCAGAGCATAGGATCGACTGTATGGCCGGATCCGTGGATGTTCTTGGCCCCATCCTGGAAATGATGACGTGGGTGGGGTTTGTCCCGGGCGTGCCTCTGTTGATCAGCGCTTGGGTTATCGCAAAGCGCCGATGCGTATGGGTGACCGCTGATGGCGAACGGTTCGCCGCGGGCGGTTTTTTGGGACTCCACTGGGTGGACCAAGCGAACGAAGAACAGAAAGTCCTGCTCGATGTTCCGGCCGAGACGGGGACCCTTGATTCCGGACCGGTGCTGGTGCACTACGACATCTGCCATCCGGCACGATGTTCCCTTCGGCCGCCGCGCCACGATAACACCGTTTTGATCCTGGGGTGGATGCTCACCGGGGTCGGCATACTGAGCACCCTTGGCGGGTTCGTCCTTCTCCTCCTCTAGCGTGGACCTCTTGAATGCCGGATCGCTCCGGGGCTAGCATTTCCGCGCGCGGTCAACGCGCACTTTCACCGCGCACGGTTAAACCGAGGAGACTGCTATGAGTGCAACGAAGGCAACCCTGATGGTGGACTTGATCATCTCCCTGGATGGATACGCTTCCGCCGAGGGGTGGCCCGGCTGGTGGGGACTGGAAGGGCCCGAATACCTGGCGTGGCTTGAGGAAGAGGGTAAGAAGGACTTCACTACCCTCATGGGCGCCAACACCTATCGGCTGATGTCGAGTATGTCCGAGGAGGCTTCTGAGGACAGTTCGGGGTTTTCGGAGGAAGAAGGAGCCAGCTTGACGGGGCTGGCTGCCATGCCCAAGATCATCTTTTCCTCCACCCTGAAGGAACCCCTGGCGTGGCCAAACTCGGAGTTGATTGCCGGCGACGCGGTCGACGCGGTGCGGGAATTGAAAGGGACACGGTCGGGTACCTTCAGCACGCTGGGCAGCTTGAGCCTTTGCCGTTCGCTGCTGGCGGCCGGCCTGGTGGACAGGTATCGGTTGGTCGTCTTTCCAGTGATCACCGGGAAAACCGGGCGTGAGCGAATCTACGACGGATACCCGGACGTCGCACTGGATATGGTGGACAGCCGTACGTTCGACGGGCGGACCCAATTGCTGGAGTACGTTCCCCGGGTCATCGATGGTCCGCTGACCAGAGGCTGACCCGGCTGTTCCGGCTGTTCCGGAGACCAGCTAAGCGCTTTGCTTCGCGAAGAGCGGTTCCAGGCATTCCGAGTAATGGGTCATTACTTCCGAAAACGTCATCAGCCGGCGGCCGTCCACGTTGGGGGTGCCTGCCCCCTGCAGCTCCGCGCGGTCAGCCAGGCAGAGCAGCGGTTCCGCACTTCTCCCGTTTGTTGTCAGCACTGCTATTCCCCATGGGTCGCTGGGCTCGCCGACCAAGATGCCCGCTTGGTCAAAGGTGTCGCGGAGGACGTACCGCGTGACAGTCCGCCACGATTGCAGAAACGGCGACTGCAGCTGTTCAACCAGGTCTTCGTCCTTGGCCGCGTAGGCCTCCAGGAGTCCGGTTGCGAGCCCGTCCCATTCCTTGGCGTCGCGAACCATCAGGTGTGCGGCCCTCATGCGGGCGATCGTTTCAATCAACGTCATGGCAGTCCCCAAACTTCCCGTCGCTTCGCCTGCCCCCCGAGGCAGGCCTGACCGCCGTCGGCATGTCACTACCAAGAAGAACGGATAGCGCTCCGGCTTGATTCCCGGAAAGCGTCTGTTTTCTGGTTGTTGGCCAGCTTTCGACATTCCTTGTCCGCCTAGTAAATCAGTAGACTTACTAATAGGCTGTCCACTCGGGGAAGGTCCCCGGCAGGAAGTGAAGCGAGGCGAGGAATGGCTGAAGAGCAGGGAATCAGCAAGGTCGTGGACATTATCAACGACGCCAAAATCGGCATGCTGACCACGGTCAACGAAACCGGCGCGCTGGTCAGCCGGCCGCTGGCCGTTCAGGACGTCAAGGACGACGGCGATATGTGGTTCTTTACCGGACTTGGAACCTCGCAGGTTGCGCACGTGCGTCAAGATCCCCGGGTCAACGTTTCCTTCGGCAAGAACACCGAGTGGGTCTCCGTCGCTGGAACTGTGGAGGTTGTCACTGACCGGCAAAAGATCCGCGAGCTGTGGAACCAGGTTGTGGAGGCATGGTATCCGGACGGGCCGGAGACCCCGGAAGTATGCCTCCTGCGCGTTGACTCTGAATCGGCCGAATACTGGACCAGCCCGGGCGGAACAGCTGCGACGGTACTTCAATGGATCAAGTCCAAGGTCACCCATTCCCGATTCAGCGTAGGCGAAAGCGGCACCGTGGAACTATGACCCACCATGGTTGATGCCGAGCGGTTTCAACTTCTCCTTGAGGAGGAGCGTGATCGAAAACTCGAACTGCTGAAGGCCCTGCAAGGCGACATCAGTTCGGTAAGCCTTGCCCGGCAGGACTCCAATGTGGATGACGAACACGATCCCGAGGGCAGCACCATAGCGTTCGAACTCTCGCAGGCGTCCGCGCTCTTGGAGCAGAGCCGCGTTGGCCTGGATCAGATCAACGCGGCTCTGGAGCGGATAGCCTTGGGCAGTTACGGGCTGTGCGAAATCTGTTCAATAGCTATTCCGGAAGGCCGGCTTGAGGCCCGGCCATGGACGCCATACTGCGTCGAGCATGCCTCGGGAAAGCCAAAATAGCTTTGCGATGAAACACGAATAACGTGGCGACGAAACCGGTCAGCTGGACATGCCTGGTGCGACAGGCACAAATTCGATGCCCTGCTGGACCTTCTTCTTGGGCCCTCGGCTGAATCCTTTCGCATCCAGATTATTCCCCGCACGGTAGGACGCCAGCGCTTCGTCGTACATCTCGTTGAGTCGTCGCCCGGTGAAAACTTCATGGTTTCCATCGGTAAATACGACGGTGATGGAAACGGTGGCGGGAAAATGCCTGCTCATCCGGATAAAGCCTTGGGGGTCCTGCTGGAGGGAGATCACGAGCCAACCGCGCTTTCAGTAGTGGTAGGTTCCAGTCTTGCGTACTCGAGCCGTATTCGCGCCATGGGGCATTTACAAGCGCTCGACGCAGGGCTATGTTCCCAGCCACACCAAAGCCATGAGCCTGAACCCGCAAGCACACACCATCTGGGAGTCCTTGACCCAGGCCATCAGTTCGTCATTGGGCCTTCGGCGCTACGAGTTGGTGACCCTCGCCGCAGCCCAGGCCATTGGTTCCTCCCACTGCCGATTGGCTCATGGCAGGAAGTCCCTCACCATCATCGACGAGGACCAATTGTGTGCCATTGCCCGTGATTACCGGGATGCAGGGCCTGGCCGTCTCCCATGCCACCGAAGACCGCGCTTACGCCAATGGTTCCGTATCCGTTCGGGTTTCGGCGGTGCTGGCCCGGTCGGCCGGGGCACCCTGTTTCCGGCTGGCCAGCAGGAACGGCACGGCGATGAGCTCGATGACACCGGCCATGGCCAAGGATGCTTGATATCCGTAGAGATCAGCTCCCCGGCCCAGGAGCGGCTGGATGACCACGCCCCCGCTTGAGCCCATCAGTGAGTCGAAACTCAGGACAGTGGCCCGCTGTTTCGATGGGATCATGTCATTGACATATGCCTGCCGGACCGGGGTGGCTGCAGAACCCACAACGCCCCAGAGTGCCAGCAGGACCAGTGCCACCCAGAAGATGTGGGTGACGCCAAGGACCAGGAGGATCACGCCGCCCACCACCCCTGCAAGGATCAATACCGACGTGCGCTTGTGGAACAGTTGCCGGGCGTGTGGGGCGAGCCAGCCTCCCAGGATTTGCGAGCCCGCCACGATTGCTGCGGCCAAACCCGCGATGGAATAGGCCTTGGGATCGCCGAAGAGATCAAGCAAATATGGCTGCAGCGCATAGAAGACATAGATTCCGACGCCGGCGCTGAAGGGGGCGGCAAGCATCACGTAGCGCACGGGCGGGTTTTTCAATCCGTTGTCGATCGATGCGGTCAGCACGGTACGGACGGCACGGAGAGGGTGCGTCGAACGCTCAGGAGTGAAGCCGACGTCGTGCATGAGCCCAAAGGCGACAGCAAACATGGCGAGCAGCACCGCCACGCGCAGGAGGAAGGGAATGCCAAGATTGGTGGCTTGGGCAATGACGCCACCAGCCACAGAGCCCACCAGCATGGCTACGCCCTGCACCATCTGACCGCGGCCAAGCACTGGCTCCAGTCCGCCTTGGTAGCCCGAGAAGCGCAGGGCATCCACGAGCCACGCCTCCACGGCGCCGGAAAAGAACGTGAACCCGAGGCCCAGCAGCACCGACACGACGGCCCACATCCAGAACGGAGCCGCAATCTGCCAGAGCACAAAATACAAGTACGTCGAGGCGGCCAGCGTCACTGTTCCCAGGAGGAAGGAAACCCTGCGGCCCCAACCATCGGCGATGACTCCGGTGGGAACCTCGAAGAGAACCATTCCGGCGGTGAAGAAGGCATTGGCGGCGAACGCCTCGAGGTTGCTCAGCCCGGCATCCAAGAGGAAGAGAGTATTGATGCCCCAGATGAAGGAAGCCGCAATGGTATTGCCCAGCGTCAAGGTGAGATAGACGCGCTGGATCTTTCGGGCGGCGTCGTTCATGGTGTCGCCGCCCCCGCCGGTGCCAGGAGGGACCACCACCTCATTCTCGTCCCGATCCCGGTCCTTTGCCAGAGCGGCCGGGCACGAAAAGGCCTGCTTCCCTGATAGGGAAACAGGCCTTTCCGTAGTTTCAGAAAGTGATCAGTGCCAGAGGCCCAGGGCGAACTCCGCGATCACTGTCGAGAGGATGAAAGACGCGGTGATGGCCACCAAGCCGACGGGAATGATCTTCCAACCGATGTTCCGCAGCAACGGGATGTCCTTGCCGAGCGAAAGACCGGCAAGGGTCAGCATCACCGTCGCAATGGAGAGGAAGTCCACGGTTTTGACGGCTTCATTCAGGACCCCGGAGCCAAAGAACCACGGGCTCGAAATGTAGGCGCCAATGGTGGTGATGAAGACGATGGCCGAGATCTTCCTGGTGATCTTTGCGAGCAACAGGCTGACAAGTACCAAAGCCAGCATGATGCCGTAGCCTGCCAGGATGGACAAGCTCAGGCCCTTGGCGGCCACGGCTGCAGTGCCAACACCCAACACCGTCAGGACGGACAGGGATAGCCACAATGGCAATGTCATGGCGGCCGAGGACTTTGCGACTTCCTCCCGGAACCGGCGGTTCTCTTCGGCCTGGACCTCGTCTTGCGCAAGCTCTGCATCGGTCCGGGCCTGGGGCACCGTGCCGGCAGCAACCTTCTGCGCTTCTTTGTTCCGGGTCAGCACCTTGTAGAACTTGTCAGCCACGGGAAGGGCAATATAGATGCCCACGTACACACCCAGAATGGTGGTGATGAGGTTGGAGACAGCTGCCATGCCGAGGATGGCCTCCTGGTCGGCCGGGTACGCGGCGATGATGCTTGCGGCCGAGGCGGCCATCATGGACCCCGAACCAACACCCGCGCCCATAGCCAAGGCCAGTGGATCGAAGATCTTCCAGTTGGCCACCAACGAGGTCAGCAGTGTGATGAAAATGGCGCCGAACAAGGTTCCAAAGACGTACATGGCCAGGACGCCGCGGTATTGGTCGGAATCAGGACCGTATTTCTCAGAAACCATGGCGAACGAAGGTTCGCGGTCCAGGGAGAAAGTGGCTCCCACAGTGGCTTTGCCCATGCGCAACAGCACGGCAAGCGGAAGTGCCAGGACGATAGTTCCCAGCAAGTGGCCCACTTCCTGTAGGAGGAGTGCGGGGCCGGCCTTGATGAGGCTGGGCAGGCTCGGGCCGATGTTGAAGGCCAGCCTGGCCACCAGGAGCAAAACGGCCACACCCACCAGGGCCGCAGCCACACGCTGCAGGTCCAGGCCCAACGGCTTGAACTTCTGGATGGAGACCAGCAATCCGAGGATCAGGCCCCAAACCATCGGGAAAATGATGATCGCGCCAATGCCCAGATCAATCTTGGCCTGACCGATGAACTGAACCGCAAGGGCGATGACAAAGGCCAGCGCGGCGATCGGAAGCGTAAGCCGTGTGCCGGCCTTATCCGTCCGCGCGGTTTCGGTGTTGGTGCTCATGATGTTGCTTCCTGGATCGGGGCTTCGGGGCGGTAGGCCGCCTGGACGAAGCGTTCTCTCTGCTGGGGATTGGTTGCGGCGCCCGCCACTGTCCACGCCAGCGCTGTGGCTGCCTCGAACATGACGGCGTACGCCTGGGGTGTGTTCGCAAGGGCCGCGAAGCCGTGCGAGTGGATGGGGACATTGGCTCCGGGAATGCTGAGCCAGGGATGCAGGGATGGAATGACCTGGGAAATGTTGCCCATGTCGGTGGAGCCGCCTCCCATGCCAGCTGCGGGCGAGGTGTCCTTGCCGAACGAGTCCATGGCTGCCGTCCAGTGGCCGGCAAGGTCCCCGTCCTGGATCAGCGGTTCGTACAAGGGTTCGGCTGCCGTGATGTCAAGGGTGGTTCCCGTGGCCAGGGCCGCCCCTTCAAAGCAACGCTTGACGCGCTCAAGCAACGCCTCATACTCGGGGAGCGTGAAAGCCCGGCACTCGAACGGCACTACGGCATGATCGGGAATGATGTTGGTGACATGTCCGGCCTCAGCCACATAGCAAGCTACCCGGTGATCGCCAGGGATCTGCTGCCGCAGCAAGCCAATGGCCACTTGGCTGAGCACCGCTGCGTCCCCGGCGTTCACGCCCATATGCGGCGCGGCCGCAGCGTGGGCGGCCTTGCCTGTGAAGACTGCCTCGTACCTGCCCACGGCCTGGGCGGTGGTCCCAGCGGGGTTGTAGGTGACGCCGTCCTGAACCGGATGAACCATCAGTGCAAGGCCAACGCCGTCAAAGGCACCGCCTTCCAGCATCAATACCTTGCCGCCGCCATGCTCCTCCGCCGGTGTGCCAATGGCCTTCAAGGTAATGCCGAGTTCGTCGACGTGGGGGAGCAAGGCCAACGCTGCCGCCACGGATGCCCCGGCTATGAGATTGTGCCCGCAGGCATGGCCTACGGAGGGCAGGGCGTCATATTCGACGCACAAAGCCACTACCAGCTCACCTGTTCCGGCGGTTGCCGTGAACGCGGTGGGGAGGCCTGCCGTTCCTTTGGTGACTTCGAAGCCCCCTTCGGCCAGCAAAGAGGTGATGGCCTCGGCAGCCTGGACTTCCTCGAAGGAGATCTCGGGATTGGCGTGCAGGCTCTCTGAGAGTTCGCGCACCTTGGGCTTCCAGGTGGCGACGCCACCTTCCAAGGCCGTTCGCAGGTGGTCGGCAGATGCTGTGGTGTTGGTAATTTCCATGATCATTCCTGCTAGTAGGACAGGGACGGGAAGGGAGATCCGGCTGCCCGGGTGGGGACCCAGACCGCCTTTGCCTGTGTGTACTCGTCCAGAACGCCAGGGCCTGAGGAGCGGCCGTGGCCTGAATCGCCAAAGCCACCGAACGGGACGGCTACGTGGATGGTCTTGTACGAGTTGATCCAGAACGTCCCGGCCTTTACCTCGCGTGCGATGTGGTGTGCCCGGGAAATGTCGGAGGTCCACACGGCGCCCGCCAGGCCAAAGTTGGTGTTATTCGCTCGTGCGATGGCCTCGGCCTCTGTATCAAAAGCATCTGCACCCACCACCGGGCCAAAGACCTCGGTGGTTTCCAATCGGTTGGCAGGGGTGACGCCATCCAAGAGGGTTGGCATCACCCAGTGGCCGCCGGCAAGACCGGAGCTTCTCAGCGCCTCCGGCAGGGTCGCGCCGGTAACCCGGCGGCCGCCGTCGTTCATTCCCGTTTCGATCAGCGAGGTAACGGTGGCGAACTGCGGAGCCGTAATGATCGGCCCCACCTCGGTAGTGGAATCCAGCGGGTCTCCGACACGGAGCCGGGCAGCGCGGTCGGCCACCAGCTCGATGAACCTGGCGTGGACGCTTCGTTCCACCAGGAGGCGGGAGCCTGCGACGCAGGACTGGCCGGCACCGGAGAAGATGGCGGAGATGGCGCCATCGGCGGCCCGCTCCAGGTCGGCATCGGCGAAGACGATGTTGGCGCTCTTGCCGCCAAGCTCCAGGAGGGCCGGGATACCGGCCTCGGCAGCAACCACCGCCACACGGCGGCCGGTGGGCACGGAACCAATGAAGCTGATCTTGCCAACGCGCCGGTCAGTGGTGAGGGTTGCGCCAACGGTCTGGCCCAACCCGGTGGCAACGTTGAAGGCGCCGTCCGGGAGTCCGGCGTCGTGGGCCAACTGAGCCAGCCGGACCGTGGTGGCGGGCGTGAATTCGCTGGGCTTGATGATCACCGCATTGCCGGCAGCCAGTGGTGCAGCTGAGTTCCACCCGGCAGTGAACAGGGGCGCATTCCAGGGCGTGATGGCGACGACGACACCCCAGGGGACCCGTTCGGTGTAGGTATGCCAAGGGCCGGGAACGGGTATGGTCTGCCCAGTCAATTTGTCTGCCCAGCCGGCGTAGTAGCCGAACATTTCCGCGACTTTGGCCGCTTCGACGCGGGCATCGCGGATGGGCTTGCCTGTGGTGGACGATTCCAGGATCGCCAGTTCTTCTGTGTGTGCTTCGACCACCCTGCTGACGTTGCGGAGGATGGCGGCGCGCTCGAAGCCGTTCAACTTTCCCCAGGTCGCAGCGCCGCGGACGGAGCTTTCAAGGATGGCGTTGGCACCTTCGGTGCCGGGATCGGCGTATTCGGCGAAGGATCTGCCCGTGGCTGCGGACGTCAGGGTGATGGTGCTCCCGGAGCCCGGGACTACCTTTCCGTCCATGAAGGCGCCAAGGCCCTGGGGGAAAGCTGAGTCCAGGACTGTCCGGGCGGTCTCCGCCGAGGATGCTGTTGGGGCTGTGGTGATGCTCAATCTCGTGTCCTTTACTTGCGGGTGCGTGGTGACGCGGACGGGGACTTGTCCGGGGCTCCGGCCGGTGTCACGGAAGGGGCCACCGTTCTGGCAATTTCGGTGAAGTCCGCCGCCGGTCCAAGGACGGCCAGTGCGTCCTGCCATTGGCTGGCCGCAGCGGCCAGCAGTTCAGGCTGCTGGCCCATTTGCCGGGCAATGTCGATGGCCAGGGCGGCGTCCCTGGCCATGAGGCCCAAAGAGAACCCGGAATCATGCGTTCCGGACATGACCCAGTTGGGGTACATGGCCTCCGAGACCTTGCTGCCGCCGGAGGCATTGCTGATGCTGGCGGCCGCAACGGCCGGATCGATGCCGTAGGCCTTGGCCACCCCCAGGGCTTCCCCTACGGACACCAGGTTCGCTGCGGCCAGGACGTTGTTCAGCAGCTTGACGACGTTGCCGCTTCCCGGGCCGCCGATGTGTGCATACTTGCCGCCTGTCAACGCTTTCAGGATGGGCCCGGCCGCCGTCAACGCGCTCTCGGTCGCTCCAACGAACGCACTCAGGTTGCCGGTCGCAGCGCCGTCCCGCCCGCCGGAAACAGGGGCGTCCACGAAAGCTGCGCCGCTGGTGGCCGCCAGTTCTGCCATGGATTTGCTGGTGCCCGGCTCAGAGGTAGTGGTGTCGATGATGGCGATGGTCCCGGGAGCCGCGAGGAGCGTGGGAACTGTGGCCTCGACGACACTGGCGGAAGGCAGGGACAGGACCGCATACGGGGTTCCTGCCAAGTCCCTTGCCTCCGCCGTAGTGGAGATGCCGGTGAGGGCAGCGGCATCCCGTGCCGCTTCCGAAGGATCGAAACCAGTGACGGTCCAGCCGGCGCGGTGCAAGGTCGATGCCATGGCACCGCCCATGGACCCGAGGCCAATGACGGCGACGCGACGAATATTGCTCATGAAGTACTCCTGGTGGGGCATTGAGGGGTTTTTTTGTTGGGGGCATCCATAAGGTGGGCCCTGTACGACGTCAGTCCAGGTAGATGTCCAGGTCTTTCCACAACTGCTGTGTGCGCCGGATGGCAGCACGGCTGCGTTCCGGGTGGGCGGCTTCCATTCCGGCCAGTAATCCGTAGACCATCGAATTTGCTGCGGTGACTGACTGGAAGAACGAGATACCTTCCGATGCCACGATCAGCAGGTGGTCCGCGGCTGCGGCGAGGCGGCCCCGGCGCATGTCGCTGATGGCGACCACTGTGGCGCCCGATTGCTTGGCGGCTTCGGCCGTGACGATGATTTGCTGGACTGACCGCCACATGTTGACCACCACCAGGACGTCGCCGGGCCCCAGGGTGTTCGCAGCGGACGCGAAGTGCACGCCGCCGCGGTTTTCCAAGGTGATGGGATAGCCCATGGTTGAGCCGAGGTGGGCCATGACGCTCGCCGGGCCGGCAAAAGAGCCAATGCCGACGGCGGTGATGGACTTGGCTGAGGCAAGGGCGGCGATGGCCGCCTCGACATCGTCTGCGGTGTTTGAATCGAGCGTCAGGCGCAGGTTCTCGATGTCATGGTTCAAGGCGTCGTGGAGGGGGCTGCGGTGCTCACCGTGCTCAATCAACGTGTCTTCGGTGGAGATCATCACCAGATAGCGGGAACGCAGTTCGCGCTGCAGGTCCGGCCAGCCACGGTAGCCGAGTCGTTGGGCGGTGCGGACGACGGTGGAGTTGTTTACGTCCGACCGTTGGGCGATTTCCGCGATGTCCGCATACGACGAGAGCTGTGGATTGCGGGCAATGACTTCCACTACGCGTGCCTGCGACTTGGACAGTGCAACGTCCGGCAGGGCATCCCCAAGCCATGCATGATCCGCGGATTCCCTGGCCGCGGGTGCGGCGCTGGCTGTGTCCTCGCTGATCTTCACTGGTTCTCCTTGTAACGAACATCACTCTGCAAACTGCATTGCAATAAAGATACTCTGCAATTTTGTTTGCTTCTAGTGGTTTGCGTTACAGGGATGTAAAACTTCGGCAGTGGTCAGCCGTTAACGAGCAAACTGCCGGCGGACCTTGGCGGCCCGCCGGCAGTTTCCCTATGTTCAGGCTTCGACGAGTCCCGCCGTCGGGTGGGTTTCCAGCACCGAAGCGAAGAACGAGCCGAGTTCCGCCGTCGCATGCAGCGGTAGCACGTTGGCGACGTACTGGTCGGGGCGGACCACCACGACTGCTCCGTCGCGGCTGATTCCGCGCAGTTCGAAGATGTCGGCGTTCGGATCGGCGCCGAAGACCTTCTCAAGATACGTGAGCTTGAACGGTCCAACTGTGGGCTTGAACGCGGCGGGCACGGCGTTGATGTCCACGTCCGTGTGGTCCTGCTGGTAGATCACCTTCACATCGAACCAGGCGTCGCGGTCAGCGCCCGACGGCGTCGCGGCCAGCGGCGAGTCCGGCGAGTTCGCGATCCACTCGGCAAGGTCGGCGACGGGCCCTGCCGCGCCGGCCTTGTCGGCGTCAGCGAACACGTAGATGCGCCAGCGACCATCGGCCTTGGCGTGATGGCCAAGGTGCATGGGGTTCGTGTCGCAGACCCGCAGGACCGGTGCGGACTTGAATCGCTTGCCCACGGGGAAGCCCGTGGCGAGCTCCTGGTGCTGTGGCGCTGCGACCAGCATGGAGGGCGCATATTGCGTCATGAATCCTGCGGGGAACTCGGCCGTACTGGTGTAGAAGGTCTCCAGCTCCGCCGGGTCTTCGAACTCCTCCGGCTTCTTGGCCATCAGGGTAGACCACTGCTTGTCGAAGTCGATGAGGTTCTTCGCAACAACCTGGCGCTCGGCGGAATACGTGTCAAGCAGGCTTTCAGGACTGCGACCCTCAAGGACGTGGCCAAGCTTCCAACCGATATTGAAACCGTCCTGCATGGACACGTTCATGCCCTGGCCGGCCTTCGCGCTATGGGTGTGGCACGCGTCGCCGGTGATGAACACCCTCGGCGTGCGCGTACCGCGGTCCTCCGGCAGAACGTCGTCGAACCTGTCCGTGAGGCGGTGGCCCACTTCGTACACACTGTGCCAGGCGACGTTCCGGACATCCAACGTGTACGGGCGCAGGATGTCGTTGGCCTTCTGGATAATCTGCTCGATGGTTGTCTTCCGCACTGCTCCCTGATCGTCAGCGGCGACTTCGCCCAGATCCACATACATGCGGAACAGGTGCCCGCCTTCGCGGGGGATCAACAGGATGCTGCCCCCGGATCCGGACTGGATAGCGCACTTGGTGCGGATATCCGGGAAATCGGTCACGGCGAGGACGTCCATGACGCCCCAGGCATGGTTCGCCTGGTCGCCTGCGAGGTGGCAGCCGATCGACTCACGAACCTTGCTGCGCGCACCGTCCGCGCCGACCACGTATTTGGCGCGGATGACGCGCTCCTGGCCCTCGTTGGAGCCGGAGGTGTGGGCGAGTGTCACTGCGACGGGGTATTCGCCTTCGCCTGAGACCTCAAGGCCGCGGAACTCGTAGCCGTAGTCCGGCGTCATTCGCGTGGGGGAGTTGGCCATGAATTCGGCGAAATAGTCCAATACCCGCGCCTGGTTCACGATCAAGTGCGGAAACTCGCTGATTCCGGCGGGGTCGTCCACGGCGCGGGCGGCGCGGACGATGCGGGAGTGATCGGCCGGGTCCGGCTTCCAGAAGGCCATCTCGGTGATGCGGTAAGCCTCCGCAATAATGCGCTCGGCGAACCCGAAGGCCTGGAATGTCTCGACGCTGCGGGCCTGGATGCCATCGGCCTGGCCGATGGCTAGCCGGCCGGGGCGTCGCTCAACGATGCGTGTTGTCACACCGGGGAACTGGGAGAGCTGCGCCGCGGTCAGCATGCCGGCCGGGCCGCTGCCCACGATGAGGACATCCACTTCGTCGGGAAGCTCGGTTGGGCGGTTGATTCCGACGCCGGCTGCCGGCTCGACTCGGGGGTCACCGGATACGTAACCGTGGTGGTGGAACTGCACGGGCTTTCCTCACTTCTTTGTGGGCTGACAATCACGGATTGTTCGATAATAGAACTCCGTGTTCTATTATTGCTCACATCATCGTAATGCCGCTCACATTGGTGATCAAGTCTTTACCGTCCCTGACACCTGCTTGACCGGCGAATTTGCGTGTGATTCCTGCCGAAAGAACAGCAGGCATGTCAGGATCAGGTATGCCCCGACTGATGCTGCTGGACACTGCTTCCCTGTACTTCCGTGCCTTCTACGGCATCCCCGATTCGATACGCCGCCCCGACGGAACGCCGGTTAACGCTGTCCGGGGATTGATGGACATGATCGCCCGCCTCACCACCGACTATGAAGCAACACATGTCGTCGCCTGCTGGGACAACGATTGGCGGCCGGAATGGCGCGTGGATCTGATCCCTGGCTACAAGTCGCACAGGGTAGCGGAGATCGTTCCGGACGGTCCCGACGTCGAGGTCGTCCCGGACCCGCTGGAGGCCCAAATTCCGATGATCCGGCACGTGCTGCACCTCGCCGGGATAGCCGTCGTGGGTGTCGATGAGCATGAGGCCGACGACGTCGTTGGCACCTACGCGAGCCACGCGCAGATCCCTACGGATGTCGTCACCGGCGACCGCGACCTTTTCCAGCTCGTTGATGACGACCGCGGGGTCCGGGTTATCTACACCGCCCGCGGCATGAAGAACCTGGAGCTCGTCACCGATGTCGTCGTTGTGGGCAAATACCGGGTCCTGCCCCAGCAGTACGCCGATTTCGCCACCCTGCGCGGCGATGCTTCCGACGGCCTGCCCGGTGTTGCCGGGATCGGCGAAAAGACGGCGGCCTCCTTGCTCGGCACCCACGGCTCACTGGAAGGCTTGCTTGAAGCGGCAGAGGACCCCGACGGCGGGTTGTCCGCTTCCATACGCGCCAAACTGTCGGCCGCGGCCGACTACCTTAAGGTGGCGCCCGCCGTCGTGAACGTTGTGCGCGACCTCAAGGTACCGACGCTGGAAGACGTGGGAGCTGAGCTGCGTCCCGTCACCGGCGCAGCGCGCGCCGAACTTGAACAGTTGGCTACGGACTGGAACCTGGGTGGTGCGGTCAAGCGGCTGCTGGACGCTTTGGACCGGGTTCGCTGATTCGGCCGGACCATGCCGATTCGGCCGGAGCATAGGGAGAGTCCCTCACAGCTTCCGGATCACTCTCACAGCGGAATGACAGGTTCAGGACAGCGTGGGCTGGGGTTGTCCACTCATCGTGTTAAGAGGACGGCACTACTGCCCGTCCCTCAGACACCAGCCGTACCAACGGCTCATTGAGGAGAGGTACATGTCGAAAACCAAGAGAATTACGTTGGGAGTGGCGGCCGGAGCCCTGGCATTGGGTGCAGGACTTGGTGCAACGAGCATGGCAACTGCGGCCACCACGCCATCGCCCAGCGCCACTTCCTCTGCGGATGCGACAGCTCCGTCAGACCGCGGTGGTAAACCGGGCGGGCATGGCCACGGACGCGACGGTGGACAGATTGCGGCGCAGTTGGCCAGCAAGTTGGGTGTGGACGAGGCCAAGGTCACCGATGCCTTGAAGGCATTCCGTGAGGCGAACAAGCCCGCTACGCCACCCGCCGAAGGTACCGAAGGCACCAAACCGGACCGCACGGCCCAGGACGCAGCCCTGGCGAAGTCGCTGGCCGAAGCCTTGGGTGTGGACGAGGCCAAGGTCACCACGGCGTTGGAGGAAATCCGTGCCGAAGGTCAAGCGGAGCGTGCTGCTGCGCTGAAGACCAGGCTGGACAAGGCAGTCACAGACGGCAAGCTCACACAAGCTGAGGCTGATGCCGTGACCAAGGCTGTCGAGGCCGGGGTCATCGGTGGAGGCGGCCGCTGAACTGACTACCCCGTTGGCGTGAGGATCCCCCCGGAGTTACTCCGGGGGGATCCTTTTGCCATCCTGTGCCACCTTGCGGTCACCGGGGACGGAATTGGTCAACGACCGGGCACTCGAAGGGTTCTCCGGCGAACAAGCCGACGTCATCCAGATATCTCACCACGATCACGTAGGACGCTGCGAGGCTGGTTTCGGTGTAGGGAATACCTAACTCATCACAGCATGCCTTGACCATCCCGGACGCGCGATGAAGGTAGGGACGAGGCATGTCCGGGAAGAGATGGTGTTCGATCTGGCGGTTCAGCCCACCCATCAGCGTGTCCATGAACCATCCTCCGGAGATGTTCCGGGCGGTGAGTACTTGGCGGTTGAGGAAGTCCGTTCTGCTGGACGTGGGCAGGATGGGCATGCCTTTATGGTTCGGGGCGAAGGACGCGCCCATGTAGAAACCGAAGACACCCAGCTGGACGCCAAGGAAGGCGAAGGCCATGCCTAACGGAAGCATGGAGAAGACCAGAATGGGCACAGCCAGCAAGCGCAGCAAGAGGACGGGGATCTCCACCCAGCGGTGGTCAACTTTTCGTTGGTGCAACAGGTACTTCAACGAATCAACGTGCAGGCTCACACCCAGGAAGAACAACAGCGGAAACAACAGCCAGCCCTGTCGGCGGGTGACCTGCACCATGACGCCCCGCCGGGTACTGGCCGCTTGGGGGTGAAAAGCGATGGCGCCGGTATGGATGTCCGGGTCCTTGTCGATCACGTTGGGGAAGTTGTGGTGACGCGTGTGCTTCTGTGCCCACATCGAGTAGCTGATGCCCACCAATCCGGTACCAACCAGCCGGGCGGACCACTCATTCATTCCCTTGGACTTGAAAACCTGACGATGGGCGGCTTCATGGGCCAGGAACGCGAACTGGGTCAGGACCACACCCATTACCGCCGCGATGAGCAGCTGGAACCAGGTGTCCCGCAGCAACAGGAAGCCGCTCCAGGTCCCGGTCCAAGCAGCCATCAGGATCACAAAGACAGTGATGTAGAAACCCCTGCGGCGTTTCAGCAATCCGGCGCTGCGCACGGACTTCAGGAGTGTCACGTAGCTGTTGACGGTCCGGGTGGCACCCCCGTCCGGCAAAGATTCATCGGACGTACGTTCTGGTGCCATGGTGCCTCGAACCACTTGCAGGCGGACTCAACACAATCGTTTCCCGCCGTCCCTCCAGACTACGCCGATGACGTGGACCGAGAGCCGGGAAATTGTTTTGGACCCGTTGTCGATTTGTCCTCGCGCCGTTCGACCTATGGATGAGAAGGTCGAAGGGCGACCTTCCACTTACACAGGAGATTGAGTCAGATGGCTAAATACATGTTGATCATGAGGGCAGACGACGCTTCGTACGCCAAGTTCGAGAACATCGATTTCAACGAGATCCTTGACGCCATGGGGCAATTCAACGACGAACTGATCCGCGCCGGTGTCCTCCTGGCTGCGGAGGGCCTGGAGGATCCAAAAGAGGGTGTCGTGGTCGACTTTACGGGGGAGACCCCCGTTGTCACGGATGGCCCCTACGGCGAAACCAAGGAGCTCTTTGGCGGCTACTACATTCTGGACGTCGCGTCCAAGCAGGAAGCCATCGAGTGGGCCAAGCGGGCACCCATGACCGAAGGGACCAAGACCGAAATCCGGCGCGTCGCTAGCATTGACGAGTTTCCGCAGGACAACAAATGGATCCAAAAGGAACGTGCATGGCGCGAGCAGACGGGCCAACTCTAAAGCCGGCCTCGGGAACTGCAGTCAGCAGCACCTGAGGTGGGCAGCAACGAGGCAAGGGCCGCCGTCGAAGCGGTGTGGCGTAGTGAATCCGCACGCATCGTCGGCGCCCTTGCGCGCTATTCGGGCGATTTCACTTTTGCCGAAGACCTCGCCCAGGAAGCGGTCGCGGAAGCACTGGTGTCGTGGTCTGTCAACGGCGTCCCCGCAGAACCGGCAGGGTGGCTCCTGACTGCCGGGCGGCGCCGGGCGATCGATTCCTTTCGCCGGCGTTCTGCCCGGGACGAAAAGTACGCCCTGCTTGCCCGCGACCTCTCCGAGGAGGAACCGGGCGTGGACACGCTGTTCAACCCGGACTCGATTGACGACGACGTACTCGCATTGATGTTCATCTCTTGCCATCCGGTGTTGTCCAAGGAATCGAGGATCGCTTTGACGCTCCGCGTGGTCGGCGGCATGGGCACGGAGGAAATTGCCAAAGCGTTCCTTGCACCCGTTCCAACCATCCAAGCCCGCATCACCCGCGCCAAGAAAACCCTGGCGGCGGCGCACATTCCGTTTGCGGTGCCCGAGACAGACGAAATTGCCGAGCGGCTTGGCTCCGTGCTGCAGGTGGTCTATCTGATTTTCACGGAGGGATCGTTCGCCACCACCGGTGATTCGTGGATGCGGACGGAATTGGCCAGTGAAGCACGGCGACTGGCCCGTGTGTTGGTTCGACTGGCACCGGAACCCGAGGTATTTAGCATGCTTGCGCTCATGGAACTCACTGCTGCCCGGTTTCCTGCGAGGCTCGACTCAGCCGGAAAGCCGGTCCTTCTGGAAGACCAGGACCGACGCCGTTGGGACCAGTCCGCGATTCGTCGAGGCAGGGCAGCGCTCTCGACGGCGGTCGGCGCCGGCCGCGGTCTCGGCGCCTATGGATTGCAGGCGTCGATTGCTGAATGCCACGCGGTGGCTCGAAGCGCAGCGGACACGGACTGGCAACGGATTGTGATCTTGTACGAAGCACTAGGACGCTTGGCACCATCTCCGGTTATTGAATTGAATCGCGCCGTTGCGGTGGCCATGGCTACAGGGCCGACAGCCGGGCTGCAGTTGGTGGATGCCCTGGCGAACCGTGGGGATCTGCACGGGTCTCACCTGGTCCCGACCGTTCGTGGCGAACTTCTCACCAGGCTCGGCCGATTCGGGGAAGCAAAAGGGGCCTTGGCGGAGGCACTGGCCTTGTGCTCCAACGCTGCCGAACGAACAGCACTGGAGCGCAAGATCGCTGACTTGGCAGGCAAATAGCCTCAGGTCCCAACAACGTGATGGGGGCACCAGCCGAAGTCACACCAACGGCCCCTGGTTGCCACGGCACACGCCGGCACACACCTGTGCGCAGCCGCGACACGCAGGATGCCTGTGTCTGGATCCCTATGTTTTGTGGGGTGTGTGGTGGTGGTTGCGTCGGGG